>CAZPAK010000147.1:0-1503 GCA_964584605.1 uncultured Gammaproteobacteria bacterium | reverse complement strand
TTGTGGAATTTACAAAACAGAGGAGTCATCTATATTCAGCCCGGTACTGATATTTATGAAGGCATGGTCATCGGCGATGTGTCCAAAGGCGGCGAACTCATCGTCAACCCGATCAAAGGAAAGAGATTGTCCAATGTCCGCGCCTCCGGTTCGGATGAAGCCATCGTCTTGATCCCGCCGTGGGAGATCACGATCGAGCGCGGCCTGTCGGTGATGAAAGAGGACGAATATCTTGAGATCACTCCGAACAATATCCGCTTAAGAAAGAAGGAATTGACCGAGAATGAAAGAGTTCGCGCCAAAAGAAAATTGTCAAAATAAGCATACTAGAAGACCGTCCCTTGAAACAGGGGCGGTCTTTTTTGCTAAAATCAAAAGGCTAACAGTTTTTCGCGAAGGCGGGGATGTTTTTTATCTGTCATCGTGATAGAATGGTCTTATGAAAAAATACATTTTGATCTTATCTCTATTTTTAGGAGCAATAACATTCTCCGGTCCGGTTTTGGCCAGTAATGACATCGATACCTTCGAGGCGCGCGTGGTCAAAGTTTTAGATCAGCGAGAGGTTGTGGCCGAGAATGGCGCCAAGTTGGTTCAACAGGATTTAGTGATGCGCGGGTTGAAAGGTGAATGGAAAGATAAAGAGATCGTTTATCGTGGCATCGGCCAGGTCGATGTTTTGTCGGGGCAGGTCTATGAAGAGGGCGACGAGGTGTTGGCGCAACGCACCACCGGCCCAGGAGGAGAGGACGCTTTCGCACCTACTGAGTATTTGCGCCGTGATTGGCTCTATTTGTTGGCCGCATTGTTCGCTTTGGTGGTGGTGGCCGTCGGCGGCTGGAAGGGTCTGCGTTCTTTGGTGGCCTTGGCGGCCAGCTTCTTTTTAATATTAAAGTTTATATTGCCCGCCATTTTAGCCGGCTATAGTCCTTTTTTAGTTTCTTTGGCCGGAGGTTTGGTTATCC
Source organism: uncultured Gammaproteobacteria bacterium (assembly GCA_964584605.1). Classification (GTDB taxonomy): domain Bacteria; phylum Patescibacteriota; class Patescibacteriia; order Patescibacteriales; family WJLG01; genus JBAZHE01. Next base: position 538 of record CAZPAK010000147.1, on the reverse strand, counting down.
TGGCTTTTATCATTTATCTAACGGAAGGGTTTAATCGCAAGTCCAATTTGGCCATGGCCTCGGTTTTTTTCTCTTTGCTGATAACTTTGGGACTGTCCGTGCTCTTTACTTGGCTGACTCGTCTTTCCGGTTTGGACGAGGATGCCGGCTTTCTGATCGGCATGACGACGAACCAGATCGATTTTAGGGGACTTCTATTGGCCGGTTTTCTGATTGGCGCCATTGGCGTTTTGGACGATGTGGTTATCGGCCAGGTCGAGGCGGTCGGGCAGTTGAAGGTGGCCAACCCTTTTATGAACCATTGGGATCTGTTCAAGGCCGGCTACAAGATCGGCAACACTCATCTTGGGGCCATCATCAACACTTTGTTTTTGACCTATGCCGGCGCGTCTTTGCCTTTGCTGTTGATTTTTTCGCTTCAGAGCGGTACGGCCATAACTTTGCCCGGAGCTATTAATAATGAATTAATTGCTACTGAGATAGTGCGTACACTTGTCGGCTCGATCGGCGTGGCCCTGTCGATGCCGATCGCCACGGC
>CAZPAK010000146.1:0-1507 GCA_964584605.1 uncultured Gammaproteobacteria bacterium | reverse complement strand
CTTCAAGGGGACCAAGAATCGTCCCAACGCTCAGAGGATATCGAGTGAATTGGATGCTTTGGGCAGCGAATACAACGCCTTCACCTCCAAAGAATACACCGGATATTGGATCAAGGTCGATGCCGCGAAGGCGGACTCGGCTTTGGATATCTTGTCTGACATGCTTTTGAATTCAAAGTTTTCCGATAAAGAGATAGACAAGGAAAGAGGGGTCATCATCGAGGAGATAAATATGTACCACGAGAACCCTTTGATGTATATAGAGGATGTCTTTGAGAAGTGCCTTTATGGCGAGACTCCGGCCGGCCGCGAGATCATAGGCCCCAAGGAGAACATCGCCGCTTTCAAGCGTCAGAATTTCATGGATTATTTTTCCACCCAGTACGGATCCAATGCCGCCACTCTGGTCGTTTCCGGGGCGGTCAATGGCGATATAGAGGATGCTGTTTCCAGATATTTCGAAAACATGGTCAAGAGGCCGTTCAAAGACAAGCTCAGGACTCCTGACAATCAACTTGGATCGCAGGTCAAGGTCCATTATCAAGAAGGAAAACAATCCAACATATCTTTGGGCGTCAGGACTTACGATACTTATCATCCGGACAAGATAATTCTCAAGGTCTTGTCGGTAGTTTTGGGCGGTTCGATGAGTTCAAGGCTTTTCAACGAGGTTCGGGAGAAGAGAGGTTTGGCCTATTATGTCCGCACCCAAAATGAATTCTTCACCGATACCGGCTATTTGACGACCCAGGCCGGCGTGCCGGCGGAGAAGGTCGGTGAAGCTGTCGAGACTATAGTCGCCGAGTATAAAAAGATCGCCGAGGAGCCGGTGAGCGACGAGGAGTTGTCCAGGGCCAAGGATTTGATTCGCGGCCGCACGGTCATAGCCTTCGAAGAATCGGATTCCGTGGCCAATTGGTATGCCAGACAATCGGTATTGGGGGAGGAGGTCGTGACTCCGGAACAATTCTTTGAAATGATCGCCAGTGTCACTCCGGAAGATATAATGCGCGTGGCCGCCGACATCTTCAAACAGAATAAGTTGAATTTGGCCGTCATCGGACCATTCAAGGGCGGCGTCCAATTCGAGAAACATCTTAAGTTCAAAAAGAAGGCTATCATTCCCGGCATATTCGGTTTTTTCGCTTAGAATGGCTCAACATAAAGGCGGAGCGTTTTTTCGCTCCGTTTTTATTAGACCTAATATAAGCCATTTGATTTGACTTAAAGACGGTTTTGCTTTAGAATATTGGATAATATTGCTTTTTTTTAAGTTTGTTGTTATAGTTGAGTTTGAGCTTTATGGGGGCTTTTTTTGTTAGCCCTAAAAGCCGTAAAGACGCCAAGGGCAATTAGCTCGGGTTGGTTACAAGGTCCTCCGGATGGAGGGGAGCGCGTCACCATCTTTGAGAGATGGGTTGCCGAGAGAATGAGAAGAGGGGCAATTAGCTCAGTTGGTTAGAGCGCGTCACTGATAATGACGAGGTCAGTGGTTCGAATCCACTAT
>CAZPAK010000145.1:0-1536 GCA_964584605.1 uncultured Gammaproteobacteria bacterium | reverse complement strand
GGCAAAGGCCGCGAAGAACAACATCCAATTGCGGACGCGTCCGCGCCCGTCTTCCGGCCCGGAGAAAAGGATCTCGCTCAAATGATAAAGGGCCCACGCGGCGAAGAACATAACCGGAGTGTCGACATTGCCATAGGTCGAAAACTCGACCGCCAAAGGCGACAGCATATAAAAAAGGACGGCCCACCAAGCGGCGCGGCGATTGAAACGGCTGGCGAGGCGATAGATGAAATAGCCGGTGGCCAGAAAAAGCGAGAAATGCACCGCTCTGGTCAAGATCATCAAAAAGCCCAGTTGCCAGTCAGGATCGGCGAAACCGAAGGATGGATATTTGACGGATCCCAGTTTCCAAGCGCCAAAGACATAATAAGCGGCCAAGAAAGGCAGATACAGAATCAATCTGGCTATATAGCCGAAAGGGGCGTAATTGCTCCCGTCGGACTTGACGAAGCCGACGGTGAAGATGCCGGAAGGGTCGTCGACCGACCAGGAAAAGGCATTGGGCATGCCCCAAAAGACCGTCAACAGATCGAAAAACAAAAAAACTGCCAAAGCGACTATCGTCAGCCTCTTTCCGGTTCCGGCCTCGTCATAGAAGGACCAAGCCCTGATCTTGGCCCTGTCTATTTTGGCTCCGATACCGGCCCACAGCCGATGCCAATCATTTTTATCTATAAAAGCCATTTTCATTTAAAAATAGTCTTGCTTAAAAAACCTTTCCACTCCTCTATGTTTTTCTCAATATCATGCTCTGTCCGCAAATAAGCCAGGGAATTGGCGGCCAAAGACGACCGCTTTCCTTCATCCTTGAGCAACTCTCGCAAAGAAGCTTCCAGTTTGGCCGTGTCGCCGCCGCAAGCGATGCCGGCCTGGCGCGCGTTCAAAAAACCATCCGGATCGGCGCTCAAACTCAATATCGCCGCTCCGTTCTCGGCCGCCTGCAAAAAGGTGTTGGGGAAGCCTTCGCTGGTCGAAGTGTTGACCAAAACCTTGGCTTGGCGGAAATAAGGGCCGATGTCCTTGAAAGGAACTTTTTCGATGAATTCCAAATTCTCCATCTTGCCGGCCCGGGAGCTTATCTCCTCCCAAAGCCGAGGCTTGTTCTTAGGGGCTATCATGACGAACTTCTCCCCGGGGAAAGACTGGGCCAGATCCAGAAACAATTCCGGCCTCTTTTCAGGCGAGCAACGCCCGACCCAAAGGACAAACCTCCTCTCGACTTCGCTTGTCCTTTCGGACAGCGAATAGCTGTTCTTGATCAGGGCGACCGGTTTCTTGGCCAACGCCTTATAGCGGCCGAGCATATCGATCTGATCCTTGGTCTGGGCTATCAAGGCATGCGACCAAAAAAGGCCCAGGCGAAAAATCTTGCCCCGAAGACCTTTGAAGACCTCGCCATTGAGATCCATGGTCGCGGCCAAGGAATAGACCATTTTTTTGCCCAGCAAACGGGCATAGACGGCGCTGATGCCGACTTCGACTCCGGCCGCTCGGCAAACCACGATATCCGGCGATATCCGAATCAAAGTCGAAAAA
>CAZPAK010000144.1:0-1568 GCA_964584605.1 uncultured Gammaproteobacteria bacterium | reverse complement strand
GAACCATCCAGAGCACCAATATCTCGACCTTATGCGCGACCTTCTTAAAGACGGTGTCGAACAGGTCGATGCCGGAACAGGGGTCAAGACCTATTCTTTGTTCGGGCGCCAAATGCGCTTCGACCTCTCACAAGGCTTCCCGCTTTTGACGACCAAAAAAGTCTTCTGGAGAGGCGTGCTATACGAACTCTATTGGTTCATGTCCGGCAGCAACAACATCAAATTCCTGGTGGACAACAAGATACACATCTGGGACGATTACCCCTACCGCATCTACCGCGAGAAAATGGAATCGGGCCTGGAGAAAGAGATGACCAAGGACGAATTCATCGCCAAGATCGCCGAAGATGAATTTTTCGCTCAGAAGCACGGCAACCTGCCCAAAGTCTACGGCGAGATGTGGCGCAAATGGCCGACCAGGACCGGCAAACAGATCGATCAGCTCCAGTGGATAGTCGACACTTTAAGAAAAGACAAAAGCGCCCATAATTGCATCGTCAATTCTTGGAATCCGGAATATCTATATGAAATGGCCGACAAACAAGACGCCTGCCGCTTCCCCATTTGCCACAATATGTACCAAGCCAGTGTCCGCGACGGCAAACTGTCGCTACAGCTCTACCAGCGCTCGGCCGACATCTTCCTCGGCGTGCCGTTCAATATCGCTTCCTACGCCCTTTTGACCATCATCCTGGCCAAAATAACCGGCAATGAGCCGGGCGAGTTCATCCACACCTTCGGCGACGTCCATTATTACGAGAATCATCGCGAGGCCATCAAGGAGCAGCTGGAGCGCGAACCACTCGCCTTTCCGACCATAAAGCTCGACCCGAATGTCAAAGAGATAGACGACTTCAACCCGTCATCCGTCGAACTTATGGGCTATGAATCGCATCCGCCGATCAAGGCCGAACTTTCCCCGACTGGCGGAATAGTTACTGACAGTTGGAAAAAATTCGTCCAAGACAGCAAAAATAATAAAAAATAAGGAAGTGTCATTCCCGCGAAAGCGGGAATCCAGGTCCAACAGGAGAATATCTGGATGCCCGCCTTCGCCGGCATGACAAATACGGATATGATATCAATGATCTGCGCCATAGGTAAGAATCGCGAAATCGGCTTCAAGAACCGCTTGCTTTGGGATTTGAAGGGAGACATGAAACATTTCGTCCAAGTGACCAAAGGCAAAACGGTCATCATGGGCGAAACGACCTACCACTCCCTTTTCATCAAACCCCTTCCCGGCCGCCACAACATCGTCCTGACATTGAACAAAGATTTACAAGCCCCGGGCTGTGAAATCTCTTTCGACCTGAAGGCCGTCGCTGAAAAATATCAGAACAGCGACGAAGAGGTCTTCATCATCGGCGGCGCTTCGATCTACAAACAATTCCTCCCCTACGCCTCCAAGCTATACCTAACCTTCGTCGATGATGCCCCTGAGGCCGACACCTTTTTTCCGGACTTCTCAGAATTCAAAATTGTTTCAGAAAGCGAAACGCAGGAAGAAAATGGCATCAAATATAAATTCATCGAATTAATTAAATAACAATAACTAATGTCTGTCA
>CAZPAK010000143.1:0-1629 GCA_964584605.1 uncultured Gammaproteobacteria bacterium | reverse complement strand
CGCACAATTGGCGCGTTTCCGGCTGTGTGACCTCATCCTTATCCAATTCCCTGGCCGTTTTGCGCAAACGCGGATCGGGATTGATCAGTATTTCCAATACTTTGCCCATATAGTTGATTTTTTTGGATATTTTCGCTAAATTATTATAATAATACTAATTGTCTCGAAAGGCAAATCTTAGACCTATGGCTGTCCAGAAAGATGAAGGGTTGCAAAGCTTAGGAACCCTGTTCGCGCAAAAAAAGAAAGAAACAGTCAAGCCGCCGGCTTATCAATGGCAGGATCTGGCTTTGAGTATCATAAAAGAGTTGAATGTCCCACCCTTCAAGAAATCGTCGGTCTTCAAGATTTGCCGCGACAATCCCAAGGAATTCGTGGACATTTGTCTGACCGACACCAAAGAGCTTTGCCATAGCGGCGATCGCTGGAAATATTTTTTTAAAGTGGTCGCCAATCGTCAAAAAGGCGATTCGGTCAAAACAAGCGGCTGAAAGCCGCTTATTTTATTTTCAGGGAGGCTGTCAGGTAGCCTATGCCGAAAGGCGCCTCGTAGGTCGAGGTGACCATTTCCCAATCGGCCCCGGCCCCGGAAAGGGCGCCGAAAAGAGTCATGATCGGCTTTAATCCGCAAGTCTTGGCCTCATCTATGATTTTTTCGTCTAAGCCGATCAAATCATCGATTCTTTTCTCGCGTATCAGATCCAACAGTCGGAGGTCGAATTTCTGCCCTTTGGGCGAATAGCCGGCCGGAGATTTTTTATCTAGGCAGTGCGATAGGTCGGCCGAGGCTGTTACGGCTATCCTTTTGCCGGATTCTTCCAAGCTCTTGCCGATGGCAGTGCCTATTTTGAAGTGTTCATTTTCATCCAATAAGGATGTGTTGACAAGCACCACTTCAAGTTTTTTGAATTCTTTCAGCAATAGATAGGCAGGTACGCCTGAGCCGAAATCCGGGACGACTTTGTTGATGGCAATGACGGAATTGGACTCTAAAAGGCTCAACCTGATCGCCTCGGCGGTCTCCAGGTCGGTCTCTGTTTCTGTTTTTGAGCTGAAATCTCCGAACTCTTCGAAATTTACGGATATCTTAGGAGAGGCGTTCAGGGCGATTTTTTTTTCGTTCGGTCCACCATGCGGAGAGATTATCACCAGAGTTTCAATGTTTTCTTCCGCGAGAAAGCGGCCTATCTTTTTGTAAGAATTGTTCGTCTTTTCCAGCCGCGACAGATTATTCTTGCCGATGCTGGGTATGAGCAATGGGGAGTGGGGGGTGATGGCGGCGAATGATAAAGGCATAATTATAAACTGTTTCCCTCAATCAATTGGCCGTTCTCGTATTTATTGAGGAATTGAGGAGACACAGTTATGATGTTGGCCCACTTGTATCCGAGTTTTTCAAAGACTTCTCCGGATGCGAAAGGCTTTTTTTTGCCTTGGTCTATGAGGTATACGGCCTTGGTCGCCGGAGATGTCAAAAGTTCGCCATCATCAAAGAGTATGGGGGACCCGGTGGGATAGGCTTCCAGCTGACTTGGGGCCACCGCCGTCAATTTTTTCTTTTTGTATTTATAGGTCAACAAGGCTTTGTCATGCAGGGGGAATTTTTTGCCTTCCTCGACATAGAAGACG
>CAZPAK010000142.1:0-1644 GCA_964584605.1 uncultured Gammaproteobacteria bacterium | reverse complement strand
ATCTTTTATAGTGTAAACATATGAAACTATTCTTCGTACTCGGAAACAACCCCAGTCTATCGATAGCTGAAATAGCCGCCGTCTTGCGCCCGGAGACCGAATTCGAGCTGGTCGACCGCCAGATTTTGACCGCTGAAACACCGGCCACGGACCCCAAAGCCCTGATTAAACGCCTTGGTGGAACCATTAAAATAGGCGAGGTCATCTCCTTCGTGCCGACCAAGAATCCAAGCAAGGTGAAAGAAGCCGCCTTGGCCGCGCTGGAAAAACGACTTGAAGAACGCAGTGAGACCAATAAATTCTGCTTCGGCTTCTCCTATTACGGCCCAGGCAGCCAAGACACCAAGAGAATGGGGTTGGAGATGAAAAAAATCCTCAAAGAACGAGGCATTAGCGCTCGCTTCGTCGTCAGCCGCGATAAAACCCTGTCCAGCGTGGTAGTCGAGCAAAACAACCTAGTATCAGGAGGAATCGATATGGTTCTGATAGAAACGCTCAACGGGATAACGATCGGAAAAACATTGGCAGTGCAAGATTTCAAAGGATTGGAAAAAAGAGATTTCAAACGCCCTGACCGCGACGACCAATCCGGCATGTTGCCTCCGAAACTGGCTCAAATAATGATAAACTTGTCCGCCAAAATACCTTTCCATTGCGACTGCTCCATCAAAAAAAGCGAAAAATGCCCGGTGCTCTTGGATCCGTTCTGCGGTTCCGGAACCGTCCTTCAAGAAGCTTCTTTGATCGGCGTACAAAAATTAATCGGCTCGGACATCTCCGCCAAGGCCATAGCCGACACCGACAACAACATGAAATGGCTGGCAAAAAATTGGCAATTGGCAATTGGCAATTGGCAATTTTTAAAGATACCGGCGGAAAAAATCTCCCAAAAGATTGCGCCATCGTCAATTGACGCCATAGTGACCGAGCCATACCTGGGACCGCAACGCGGCTGGCACGACATACCCAAGACCATTAAAGATCTCGAAACCCTCTATTCTTCGGCCTTACATGAATTCTTGAAGGTCATAAAGGACGATGGGCGAGTGGTCATGGTCTGGCCGATATTCACCCCGATCGCCGGACATGGCGCCGGATTCTTGAGTCCGGACATATCCGGCTGGAAAAAAATCGACCTGATACCAGACGCCTTAAAAGGAAAGGTCAGAACCAACTTTCGCGGCAACATCGTTTACGGCCGAGAAGGACAGAAAGTTTGGCGGGAAATAGTGGTCCTAAGACCGGCCTAATTTGCTTTTTTGAAAAAATCATTGTAATATCGAAATGAAGGTGAATGGTTCATCTTCATTTTTCGTTCTTTAACTTACAAGGAGGGCTTGCCCATGAGCAAACCAAGATCGACCATCTGGAACGCGCGAACAAACACCGAAGATTTTCACTTCGACCGAGTCGACCGCGAAAAAAATGACTTGAAACGGCAAATCAAGGAAGCCGAAGAGCGTTTAAGCCGATTGCTTCTGGAAAACGGGGAAGAGGGGCGTAAGCTGCTTTTTTTCCAAGAGCCTCGAAACCACGCCCAGCTTCGCCAAAAACTCGAACGCATCAACTATGCGATCGAACAAGAGAAAGCCAAGCGTGAGAGAATATTGTCCCGCGCTTTCCAGCGCGAACATCAGCGAGCGC
>CAZPAK010000141.1:0-1682 GCA_964584605.1 uncultured Gammaproteobacteria bacterium | reverse complement strand
TAGTTGGGTTGTATAAATATTTAACGGTTAATAAGAGGGAATTTGTTTTATCAAAATAGGTTTTGCGCAGCGGAACATCTATAGGTGCCAATGTTGAAGAGGCAAATGGCGGGCAGAGCAAAAAAGATTTTATTGCTAAAATATATATTGCTTATAAAGAAGTAAAAGAAACAAAGTATTGGCTGGAATTATTGAAAGAAGGGGGGATTTTAGAGGCAGAATTCGCTGAATCAATTTTAAATGATTGTTGTGAAATTTGTCGCATCCTTGGCAAGATTCAATTAACTTGTAATAAAAGAAACGACGTCTGAAATAATTTATCATCTATCATTTATCACTTATCATTTCAAATAAAATGTCAAAAGATTACTATAAAATTTTAGGAGTGGAAAAGGGCGCTTCGGCCGACGAGGTCAAGAAGGCTTTCTTGAAGTTGGCGCATCAGCATCATCCGGACAAGAACGGGGGCAAGGACGAGAAATTCAAGGAGATAAACGAGGCCTATCAGGTCTTGGGCAACAAGGAGAAGCGGGCGCAATACGATCAGTTCGGTTCGGCCGGACCGGGCATGGGCGGTTTTGGTGGCGGCCAGGGCTATGGCGGCTTTGGCGGTTTCCAAAATGGCGGCATGAACATCAATATGGACGATCTGGGTGAGATGTTCGGCGGCTTCGGCGACATCTTCGGCTTCGGCGGCGGTTCGCGCTCGCGCGGCCCGCGTCGCGGTGCCGATATCGAGGCGTCGATGTCCATCAGCTTCGAAGAGGCGGCCTTCGGCACCGAGAAAGATGTGACGCTCAGGAAGAAAGTCGTCTGCGACCATTGTTCCGGCAGTGGCGCGGAACCGGGCGCCAAGATCGATACTTGCTCCGCTTGTGGCGGCCGCGGCAAGGTGCGCCACGTCCAACAGACCATCCTCGGCGCCATCCAAACAGAGACCGTTTGCCGCTCTTGCGGCGGCGAGGGCAAGATCCCTTCGCAGAAATGCTCAAAATGCAAAGGCAGCGGTTCGGTGCAGGACAGCGTCAAATTCAAAGTGAAGATCCCGGCCGGCGTGGACGACGGCGGGCGCATCCGCTTGGCCGGCTATGGCGAGGTGGGCGATAAAGGCGCGCCGCTGGGCGATCTTTACATCAATATCGATGTCAGGCCGTCGGATAAATTCGTCCGCGAGGATTATGATATCTTAACTAAGAAAGAAATTGGTTTTGCGCAGGCGGCTATTGGCGACAAGGTTGAAATCGAGACGATTCATGGCAAAGTCGAGTTGAAGATACCCGAGGGCACGCAATCCGGCACGGTGTTCAAGCTCAAGGACAAAGGCATCCCATATACCAACGGCCGTGGCACCGGCGACCATTTGGTCGAGGTGATAGTCAAAACACCCAAAGGGTTGAATAAAAAACAGAAGGAAACATTGAAAGAGCTTGGGGTTTGAACCCGGGCTCTTTTCTTGACAAAAATGCCTTTTTGCAGTAATTTCGCCTCATAGAACATTTGAACATTCAAAGGAGGCGTCTTATGTGCGTCGATGTAAAGGTTAAAGATGTCTTTGACAAGAAGTTTTCTGGTTGGAGAGAAACAGATGATTTTGCCATGGGAGGTATCCCGTTTCTTTGACACTTTTTCCATGTATTCCTACAATAAGAATATATGAAAAAAGCGTTCAAGATCTCAGCTGA
>CAZPAK010000140.1:0-1686 GCA_964584605.1 uncultured Gammaproteobacteria bacterium | reverse complement strand
CAACGAGGATATGAGCCGCTGGAAAGTTTTAACCGACATCCAAGACCTTGAGGACGGCAAAGGTGGAATGGACTTCAAAATCACCGGCACCACCGAGGGCATCACCGCCATTCAACTCGATACTAAAACCGACGGCTTAACTATCGAAGTAGTCAAAGAGGCCTTGGATCGCGGACGCAAGGGCCGCTTGCAGATATTGGATGTCATGACCGCTGCCATCCCCGGACCTCGCCCAGAGCTCTCTAAATACGCTCCGCGCATCGTCAGCTTCTCTATCGATCCTGAAAAGATTCGCGATGTCATCGGCTCCGGCGGCAAGGTCATCAACAAGATCATCGACGAAACCCAGGTCGAGATCGATATCGAGGATGACGGATCGGTCTTTGTTTGCGGCACCATCGCCGAGAACGTGGCCAAAGCCGTCGATTGGATCAAGAGCATCGTTCGCGAATTCGAGGTCGGTGAGATCTTCACCGGACCGGTCGTCAGACTCATGGACTTCGGCGCCTTCGTCGAACTCACCCCGGGCAACGACGGCATGGTCCATGTCTCCAAGATGGCCCCTTATCGCGTCGGTCGCCCTGGCGACCTTCTCTCCGTCGGACAAATGGTGACGGTCAAGGTCGACGAAATCGATGAGAAAGGTCGCGTCAACCTGACCATGAAGGACTGCCCCGAGAACGCCGAACTCTGGAAGGACCGCAAAGGCGAACAGACCGGAGGAGGATTCGGAGGTGGCTTCGGCGGCGATCGCCGCGGAGGTCGCCCAGGAGGCTTCAGACGCGACGGAGGTCGCGGAGGAAGAGACAGGAGATAAAATCGCTTCAAATAGAAAACGCTCACCTTTGTCGGGTGGGCGTTTTTGATTTGAGCGGCGGCCTAAAGGCCGAGAAGTCTAGAGAGCAGTCCCCAAGCAATGGCAATAGCAATAATCGCACCAGTGCCCCAAAAACAATATCCGGCGATAGCCTCGCTGCCCTTCCTGTTTTCAGATGTCGCTTTGCCACGACCCTGCTCTTCGTTCTGTCTTGCGACTGAATAATCGGACATTTCAAACTCCTTTTTATTGGATATGAACAAAACCGTTTTTATATATTGATATTATATCATATTTATCATTAAAAGTCAATATAAACAACATTGGCCGATTGTTAAAAACTTGTGGATATTGTGTTATAATGAAGCCATAAACATCGTTATAAGAATATGGCTAAAATAAGGTCAGAGATTAGAAAATCCTATATTTTCGACAAATATGTCATAATAACCCCGAAAAGAGCCCAAAGACCGAGAGATGTTAGAGAAGAGGACATCATAGACCGCAACCCCAACTGTCCTTTTTGCCCGGAAAACCTGGAAAAAGGCCTTTTCACCGATGTCATCAAAGATAAAAAAGGCAAATCTTGGCAGGTTGCGGCATTGAAAAACATCTATTCAGCTGTTTCTTTGAATAATCCCAAAGCCTATGGCTATCAAGAGGTTATAATAGAGACCCCCGACCACAAAAAAGACCTTTCCGACCTTTCAGAGGGCAACATAGAGTCCATATTGGAGATGTACGCAAGGCGCACTGAGGCCTTAAAGAAAACATCGAACATAGACTATATCCTTTGCTTTAAGAACCAAGGCCCCAAATCCGGAGCTTCTTTGACCCACGCCCACTCCCAGGTGTTCGCCACCGCCCTT
>CAZPAK010000139.1:1066-1707 GCA_964584605.1 uncultured Gammaproteobacteria bacterium | reverse complement strand
TCTCTTTAGTGCTCGGCATTTACATTTGATAATTGATAGTCATCCCCTAAAAAGCCTTTTCCAAATAATCCACGCTATCCTTAAAATCGCCTATGGCCTTCTTCAGCCCTTCTTGGACGGATTCCTCCAATTCCGAAGACTGCTTTATCTTCGCAAGCAGATCGGCGGATTTATTCTCAATATACGAGAGCATGCCGGCTTCAAACTCGCCGACCCTGTCTGACGGCACATCATCCATCAAGCCGGAAGTCACGGCAAAGAAAACGGCGACCTGTTTTTCTACCGGCATGGGGACATATTGGGCCTGTTTTAAGACCTCAACGATGCGGCGGCCTCTCTCCAATTTATTCTTGGTCTCTTGGTCAAGGTCGGAACTGAATTGAGCGAAAGCGGCCAGTTCTCTGTACTGAGCGACATCCAAACGCATCTTTCCAGCCACCTTCTTCATAGCTTTGATTTGAGCCGAGGAGCCGACGCGCGAAACCGAAATGCCGGCATTGATGGCCGGACGATTGCCTTGATAGAAGAGGTCGGGTTCCAAATAAATCTGACCGTCAGTGATGGATATCACATTGGTCGGAATGTAAGCAGAGACGTCACCCGACTGCGTTTCGATTATCGGCAAAGCTGTGATTGAACCG
>CAZPAK010000139.1:0-1056 GCA_964584605.1 uncultured Gammaproteobacteria bacterium | reverse complement strand
TATCGAGCCTCCGCCAAAATCTTTGGAAAGCTTGCAAGCGCGCTCCAAAAGCCTGGAATGCAAATAAAAGACATCACCCGGATAGGCCTCTCGACCGGGTGGGCGCCTCAAAAGCAAGGATATCTCACGATAGGCGGCAGCATGCTTAGAAAGGTCGTCATAGACTATCAAAACATCCTCGCCTTTGTCCAAAAAATATTCGGCCATAGCGCAACCGGCATAAGGAGCGATGTAGAGCAGAGAGGCCGGATCGGAGGCACTGGCCGAGACCACGGTGGTGTACTCCATAGCACCAGCGTCTCTCAATTTGGCCACTAAACCGGCAATCTTCGATTCCTTTTGGCCGATGGCGACATAAATGCATTTTACGCCCTCACCCTTCTGATTGATGATGGTGTCGATGGCGATGGCAGTCTTACCGATCTGCCTGTCGCCGATTATGAGTTCGCGCTGACCGCGACCGATCGGTATCATGGCATCGACAGCCTTAATGCCGGTCTGTAGGGGTTTTTTGACCGATTCACGGGTGATCACGCCCGGAGCGACCTTTTCCACCGGATAATACTTGTCGGTTTTGATTTCTTCACGGCCGTCGATGGCCCTGCCCAAAGGATTGAGAACTCGACCGACGATCTTATCAGAGACTGGAACTTCCAAAATCTTGCCGGTGCTATAAACCTCGTCGCCTTCTTTTATCGACAGATGTTCATCGAGAACGATGGCGCCAACGCTATCTTCATCCAAATTCAAGGCCACACCATAGCGAGGACCGGCCGAAGTCTTGAATTCCAGCATTTCCGACATCAAACAATCCGACAGTCCTGAAAGCCTGGCAATGCCGTCGCCGACCTCGCGTACGCGACCGAAAGTCCTCTCTTTGGCATTGGATTTGAATTCGCCAATCTCCCTTTTTAACTCCTCGACGATGAAATCCTTGAACTTGGCCGAGAACGGCGGACATTCGATCTGGATGTATCCGCCAGCCCGGAAATCGACCTTCTCGCCCTTGGGCAGCTCAAGAACCAACTCCTTGATGAAGGTCACCACATTGTGGTT
>CAZPAK010000138.1:0-1718 GCA_964584605.1 uncultured Gammaproteobacteria bacterium | reverse complement strand
GGGAAAGAATTTCCCCTTGTTCTGGGGGAGTATTGAGGGGCGGAAGCCCCTCAAAGAGGAGTGTAGCGACGATTCGAATAGCGAAGCGCCGACCCCGGGAGCAAAAGAAAAAACCTGACAAAAAGTCAGGTTTTTAAATTTCGAATTTTTTCTGGCTATTTTTGAAGTTTCCTCGGTTCGGTCTGGTTTCTCTGGGTTTGTGGTATAATAAAATAAAGATCCAAATACTCTTTAGATGATGAAATTCGCTTCAAATCTATGTTTTTTGTCTATATAATTTTTTTAATCGTTTGCTCGGCCTGGTTTTCCGGTATGGAGATAGCCCTATTTTCGCTGACTCCGGCTAATGTCAAACACGCCGTTATTTCCAATAAGCGCAATGCTAAATTGCTGCAGCGCGTTTTAAACAAGAAGAAGCGCTTGTTGGTCGTTTTGCTTTTAGGCAATAACCTGGTCAATGTTATGATAGCCAGTATGACCAGTTTATGGGTCAGCGATCGTTTCAATGACGGCACTTTGGGCATAGCCACCGGCGCTACGACCTTATTGATCTTGATCTTCGGCGAGATGGCCCCCAAGGCTTTCTTTCAGTTCCACGCGGAAAAAATGGCCCTAACCTTCGTTCCTATAATCAGATTTTTGGAGATCGTCTTCTATCCTTTGGTTCTGCCATTGGAAAGATTGCTTATTCTTTTGACCGGCAATCGCAAGAAGGAGCTGGTCTCGGAGCAGGAGTTCAAGGCCTTGAGCCGCATCGCCGTCGAGAAAGGTGTCATCGATTTCAAGGAGCACGAGATGATTATGAATGTCCTCAAGTTCGACAAGGTTTCCGCCAAGTCGATCATGACGCCGCGCTACAAGATATCCGCGGTCAGCGACGAGGCCGAAGTCGATCGCGTGGCTCATTTCATGGCCAAGGAGGGGTATAGCCGTTATCCGGTCTATCACAATAAGAAGGATAACATCGTCGGCTATGTCCATCTGATCGATGTGATGCGCGTTCTCAACAGCGATAACCGCGACGACGAGCTTTCTAAGCACATCAATCCGATTATTAAGGTTGACGAGAACGAGAAGATAAATTTGATATTCAAGAGAATGATAAAAGAAGGCGTCCATATCGCTTTGGTGGAAAGGGGCGGCGAGCAACTGATGGGTATGCTGACGCTGGAGGATATAGTGGAGGAGTTGGTCGGAGAGATAAGGGACGAGGGCGACGACGAGGACTTGGCTAAAAATGAAGATTTAAAAAATTAAATAAAAAGTCATGAGAAACATTAAAAACCGGACAATTATACTTTTTGCTTTTTTGTCCCTGGTGCTTGCCGGTTGCGGCCAAAAAGCTTCAATCATCACCCCCCTTGTCGGATATGGAGGTTGATGGCGATTGTCAGGAGCTTTGTTCTAAGTCGGTTGCGACTTGCCCTTCCTTGCTTTCGAAGGAGGATTGTGAATCCGCATGTTCTTCTTGGGACGACCAGACTAAGGAGAAAATCTCCGCGGCCTCGAATTGCGAAGAATTGGGTTCGATTTCAGAATATATCGCCTCGCTGCTGCCCAAAATGGAAGAGCCGGATTTGGCTCCGGCCGGCAATGATTGCGAAGCGGCTTGCGCCAATTATGTCAATAAATGCTTAACCTTAGTGCCTAATGCCACTCAGGCTTTATTTCAAGAAGGCCTATCGTCTTGTCTGGGGGAATGCGCGTCTTGGAGCTGT
>CAZPAK010000137.1:0-1720 GCA_964584605.1 uncultured Gammaproteobacteria bacterium | reverse complement strand
ATTGGTAGTGGCCGAAAGGCGATAGCGGCCGCTGACATCGCCGGAAAAAGAGGAAAAATAAACATAGGATAAAGTGTTGTTCTCCAAAAAATCGAAAAAATTAGACCAGTATATATGGCGAGTAAGCAAAAAATTGGCCATATCCAAGCGATGCTTGAACTCCAAAACCTCGGCCACTTCGGCTTCGCGGTTCTTTATCTCTTTGTTTATCTTGTAATAATTTTGCAAATAGGCCGGATTCTGCGCGTATTGGCTCTTGCCTCCCCACCAAGAAATACCCCAATACGCCAGACTGAGCACCGATAAAGACAAAAAGACGAACAAGAAGAGCAATAACACGCCCTTTTGCCAATCGAAGAATTTGACTATTTCGCTCTTGACCAAGTTGACCTCCAAAACGCCGTCCTGCCCCCAATCCCCACTATCCTGTTTTTGGAATTTGGACAACAGGCGAGAGAAAAAATTTTCCGGAGGTGATTCCTTCTCTTCCAAAACTTCCGCCTCATCGCCCGGCTTAACCTCGGCCTTTGGGGCCGGTTTCTTCTCCTGCCCCAAATTCGGATCGAATTTTCTGGCGAATTCTATCTTCTTCTCCCCTTCTTCGGATGCCTCTTCTTTTTTTGATAAAAATGAAATATCCATAAAAATCAATCAATTTCTCTCATGGCCGAACCGATCGCGACCGCGAAGCTTGGCCCTATCTCCATCAGTATGGGCTTGAGTTCTGGGGGGTAAGAGATCCTGGCCCAGGGATCGCCGACGACCACCGTCATGTTCAATTTTTCCTTGAGATAACCGGCGAAATTGGGCAATAGCACGGAACCGCCGGCCAACACCACCTTCTCGACCTTATCGCTGTTCTTGCTTTGAAAGAGGTTTAGCAGATATCTGATCTCGTCGATTATGGGGTTGATGGAATTGGAGATGGTCTTGGGAATGACATCGCTTTCGTCCTGAGACACGGAGAACCCCAGGTCTCGCTTGAATTGTTCGGCTCTGAACATCCCGATATTCAAAATATTGGCGATGGATTTGGTGATAGTCTTGCCTCCCAAATCCAAACTGCGGGAAACCATCGGGATTCCGTCTTTGACTATGCAGATGTCGGTATTGGTGGCGCCCACTTCGACTATCATAACCGTCGACTTGTCATCGCCCAAAAGCGACCTGATCAAAGAAAAAGTCTCGGTCTCCAAACTGACCAAAGTCACCAGCGTCTTGCGAAAGATGTCCACATATTTTTTGACCAGCTTCTTGGGGGAGCAAGTCAAAAAAACCATCAAGCCGTCCTTGCCGCCATCGCGGCTGCCAATGACCTTTGAATCGAGGATCATCTCCTCCAGCGGCAAGGGGATGAACTTCTTCGCCTCCCACTCGACTGCCGCGGCCAAGCCCTTCTTGTCGTTCTTGTCGATATTGCGAAGATTTATAATGGAAGAAAAGACGGAAAACGACGGCAAAGTGGCCACCGCCTTATCGCTGGAAGCCTCCATGCTCTTGTAAACCTTATCCATTACTTTGACCACATAATCGACATTCTTCGTCCAACCGTCCATGACCCCCTCGCGAGCGTTCTCGCTGTAGCCGTAGGTCACCAATTCCAATTTAGACCCGCGCTTGGCCAGCTCCACCATCTTTATGGAAGAAGTTCCGATGTCTACGCCGATGTACCCGTTGCTTGACATAATAAATCTATTTTTTTATCGCCTTTGAAATATAT
>CAZPAK010000136.1:0-1852 GCA_964584605.1 uncultured Gammaproteobacteria bacterium | reverse complement strand
CTCATGGGTTGCCCCACGTGCTCCTAAGGCACGCGCGTATACCAGTTCCGCCACGTCTGCTTCATAACCTATTTTCGGCCAAAAAGGGGCTTTTGTCAATTCAAAAAAGCCCAAAAATATGCTATAATTAATAATGTAATGATTAATTAACAAGTTAAATACGTTCGACGGCACATCGGCGCCGCCGGCTTTAATCGTCTTTATGAGCGAAAACAAAGCAAAAACATCCATCGACAAAGATGTCGAGGATAACAAGTACATGGCCCTCCTCTCCTATGTGCACATCCTTTTTCTGATCCCCTTGCTGGCCAAGAAGGATTCTAAGTTCTGCCAATTCCATGCCAAACAGGGCCTGGTCCTGTTCGTCGTCCAAACGGTCATCGGTCTGGTCGCCTGGCTGCCGATCTTCGGCTGGCTCCTCGCTTTGGCCGCCGTCCTGGTCTCAGTCATCGGCATCTTCAAAGTTCTGGCCGGAGAGTATTGGAAGATCCCTTATCTCTACGAATACAGCGAAAAGATAAAAATATAAAACACAAACAGACTGACAATTGTCCATTGCCAATTGTCAATTGAAAAAACTATGTCTAAATTCGTAAAATTCTTCGAAGAACTGCGCATCAAGGACGTCCCGGAGGTCGGCGGCAAGAACGCCTCTTTGGGCGAGATGTATTCCAAGCTGGCCAAAAAGAAGATCCGCGTCCCGAACGGCTTCGCCACCACCGCCTATGCCTACAATTATTTCATGGAGAAGTCCGGCTTGAAGAAGCGCATCAAAGACATCCTTGAAGACCTCAATACCAAGGATGTGGCCAATTTGATGGAACATGGCAAAGAGGTCAGGCGCGCCATCATGGACGCCGAACTGCCGGAAGAGCTCAAGAAAGAGGTCAGCGCCGCCTATCGCCAGCTCTGCAAATCCGAAGGCCGCGATGTCTTGGACGTGGCCGTCCGCTCCAGTGCCACCGCCGAAGACTTGCCGGACGCCTCTTTCGCCGGGCAACAGGAGACCTTCCTCAACATCCGCGGCGAACATCAAGTCATCGAAGCCACCAAGGAATGCATCGCCTCCCTCTTCACCAACCGTGCCATCTCCTACCGCGCCGACAAGGGTTTCGACCACTTCAAGATCGCCCTATCCGTCGGCGTCCAGACTATGGTCCGTTCCGACTTGGGCTGCTCGGGGGTCATGTTCTCCATCGACACCGAGTCCGGCTTCAAGAACACCGTCTTGATCCATTCGATATACGGCCTCGGCGAAAATATCGTCCAGGGCCGCGTCAATCCTGACGAGTTCTTCGTCTTCAAGCCGACCCGCGCCATCATCTCCCGCGCCATCGGCAAAAAGGCGGAAAGAATGGTCTATAACAACGACAAGGATAAGCCGACCAAGCAACAAAAGGTCTCGCCGGCCGATCAAGTCAGGCCGTCGATCACCGACAAAGAGGCCTTACAATTGGCCGATTGGGCCATCGAGATCGAGAAGCATTACAACAAACCGATGGATATGGAGTGGGGCCTGGATGGCCGCGACCGCAAGCTCTATATCACCCAAGCCAGGCCGGAGACGGTCAACAGCCAGCGCGACTACAACATCATCGAGAAATACTCCATCGGCAAGAAAGGTGCCGTCTTGGTCGAGGGCCAATCGGTCGGCAACAAGGTCGGAGCCGGCACAGTCAACCGCATCATGGAGGTCTCGGGCATCAAATCCTTCAAGCCCGGCCAAGTGCTAGTGACCGATATGACCGATCCGGATTGGGAGCCGATCATGAAGATCGCCTCGGCCATCGTCACCGACAAAGGCGGTCGCACCTGCCATGCCGCCATCATCTCGCGCGAAATGGGCATCCCT
>CAZPAK010000135.1:0-1884 GCA_964584605.1 uncultured Gammaproteobacteria bacterium | reverse complement strand
AAATACATTTTCACCGTCTCCTATGTGCCCAAGGAGGAAGGGGATATGTCGTATTATAATATTTTCAATATGATCATCGGCAGCTTGACGCTTGCTTCCAGATGATCATTTTCCAGCCATAGCAAAATGATAGAGATAAACAATGCCGCCGGCTGCCGCTTCGATCGTCGGCCGTTGATCAAGACGGCCGAACTGTTTTTAAAGAGATTCAAACTTTCCGGTAAAGATGTTTCCTTGGCCTTCGTCAACTCGAGGGAGATGAGTCGCTTGAATCGTCTTTATCGCGGAAAGACCGGCACTACCGATGTGCTGTCCTTCGAAGGTGAGGGCGATTTTTTGGGCGAGATAGTCTTTGATTACGATCGTATAAAGAAGCAAGCCGAAGAGCTTGGCCATTCGGCCGGCAAAGAACTCAGGTTCATACTGATCCATGGCCTCCTGCATCTTTGCGGGCACGATGACGCCACTGACAAAAAGAGGCTGGCTATGATCGAACTGGGGGATCGATTGCTGTCTGATTTTTCCAAAAAAGGATTATGATGAAGATAAAAAGACTGCTTAAGAGTTTTTCTTACTCTTTTCGCGGCTTGGGCAAGACTTTCAAGGAAGAACAAAATTTACAGGTTCAGTCGATTTTTGCTATACTGGTCATAGGGTTAGCCGCTTTTTTCGGAATCAAGCCGACGGAGTGGTGCCTTGTGTTCATGGTCATCGCGCTGGTGATGCTGATGGAGCTGGCCAATAGCGCCGTGGAAAGGATCGCCGATGTTTTGAAGCCAAGGATACATGAATATGTGAAGGAGGTTAAGGATATAATGGCAGCGGCGGTCATGCTTTCGTCGTTTTTGGCGATCGCCGTCGGAGTGATCATTTTTGCGCCTTATTTTTTGAGATAAAGTTCGATCGGCAAAAGGGAGCCGGCTCGGCGGCAAGTCATCGTTCCGCCGATCTCTGACTGCCGGTTGCCGACCGCAAGACCGTCGAATGTCTCCCAAAGCAGCTTTAAAGATATTGTTGTTCGCGTCTTTTTTCTTGGCCGTTTTTTTGATGGCTTTCTATAAGATTCAGTTCGAGCTCAACAACATCGCCTTGCGCGATCTGCAGCATCAAGCGGATGTTGAGAGGCGTTTGAAGGATTTTTCCGCGCTATTGGGCGAAGATTCGGACGATTCGGCGTTGCGCGATAGGAGCGAAAAGCTGATTCGCCTTGATTTGGAGAGCTATGGCCAGGTCAGGCCGGAAACGGTCCAGAAAGTCATAGACATGGCCAATCGGGAAATAAGATTGAAGAACGGCCTGCCGGTCGATTGATAATAACAGCCATTTGGCAAATAACATGCCCATCAAAAGGGGGAAGGCTAAAATCGGCAAAAACAATATTTTCATCTCCAGACTAAAAAGTTTTAGTCTTTTTTGCCATGGGCGAACGCTTTCGTTGATCGGTGATTTGAAGTCCAGGCTTAATCCGTCTTCCGCTGCCTCTTTGGCCTTGATCGTCATTTCTTCGTTGCTGGCGCCTTTTCTGGTCATGGCCGCTTGGCAGAATCCGGGAGGCAACCCTCCTTCCGGCAACACGGCCGATCCGATAAATACGGCTAATACCGCTCAGACCAAGCAGGGAACGATGTGGATCAGCAGCGGCAATGCTTATCAGTCCAATCCTAATACTTACGGTTTTATAGTCCAGAACGGCCGGGTCGGCATCGGTTCGACCACGCCGGCCATTAAAATGGCTATAGACGATGGTCCTTCGGTCAACGCTCTCAATGTCGGCGGCGGCCGCATCGTCGGATTGACCGAAGTTCCGATCAGCGCCAATGAAGCCGCTTCCCGCTATTATGTCGATTCTCGTACCGGCGGCGGAGCGGGCATTCCTTTGCCCAG
>CAZPAK010000134.1:0-1892 GCA_964584605.1 uncultured Gammaproteobacteria bacterium | reverse complement strand
GGCTATGGCCTTCAATAAGATATACACCTTCGGTCCGACCTTCCGTGCTGAGAATTCCAACACCACTCGCCATGCCAGCGAATTTTGGATGGTGGAGCCGGAGATCGCTTTTTCTGAGTTGAAAGACGATATGGCTTTGGCCGAGGAGATGCTCAAGTATCTGATAAGCTATGTCCTGAAAGAGCTGCCGGAAGAGATGGAGTTCTTCAATAAGTTCATTGACACCACTCTTTTGGAGCGATTGAATAACATCGTCTCTTCTGATTTTGGGCGCATCACTTATACCGAGGCCGTGGATATCTTGAAGAAGTCCGGCAAGAAGTTCGAATATCCGGTCGAGTGGGGTATCGACCTTCAGACCGAGCACGAGCGCTATCTGACCGATGAGGTCTTTAAAAAGCCAGTTTTCGTCACCGACTATCCCAGGGCCATCAAAGCTTTCTATATGAAGGAGAATGCCGACGGCAAGACGGTGGCGGCCATGGATCTTTTGGCCCCCGGCATCGGCGAGATCATCGGCGGCAGTCAGCGCGAAGACGACCTGGCCAAATTGGAGAGGAGGATGTCCGAGGTCGGGTTGAAGAAAGAGGACTATCAATGGTATCTTGATTTGCGCAAGTACGGCAGCACCCCGCATGCCGGTTTCGGCCTCGGTTTCGAACGCGCCATCATGTATCTGTCCGGTATGGCCAACATCCGCGATGTCATTCCTTTTCCCAGGACTCCGAAGAACGCCAAGTTTTGAAAATAAAAAAAATACCGCCGTTTCGATCGGCGGTATTTTTTTATCGCCCTTCCCTTATTCTTTGTGAGAAATAGAGCGAGTCTTTGTATTGTCCGGCCTTATCATTGACCATGAATTTGTTTCTGGCGTCTTCCAGCGGCAAGTCGGTGCTTATCAGTCCCAGGCCTATGGCCAATTCATCTGATTTTCCCGGCAATATTATCCTTGGGTCTAAACTGATCCTTCCCGGGCTGATATTGTTGATGTGATTGGCAAGGTTGACAGTGCAAGAATTGAATAAGGTGTTGTAGTATTCAGGTTCCTCCTTCAGCTTGTTGGCGCGCTGGAGCATGTCGACGAAAAGCTTTCTGATGTTCTCCTTCGTGGTCTTGCCGGGATAGACATAGACTTTGTCCTTGCGGAAGTTCGCTCTTAGACCGATCACATCCCTTTCATCGGCGATGACATACATCAGTTCATATTGATTGAATAATCCTTTGAAGGCGGAGAATCTTTCGCCTTTTTCTTTGCGTATCTCCGGAGAGATGGCCACATATCGCCCGTCGTCGAATCCGAAAGAAAGGAAGGTGTGGGCCGCGCCGGGGTTGTCAGAGAACGGTTCCATCACGAAATCGACCGAGTTTATTCGGTTCAAATCGAAGGAGGCGTCATAATAATTGGTGTCATAATCCGAGGTGCTGCGATAGATGAAGTTGCGTATGTCATAGATCCTGGCCTCATTTTCCCCGATTTCGGCGTACGGTAAAACAGCCTGGTCAAGTGACCAGTCCCTTTCATTGCTGGGGTGTCCGCCTTTGACTATCAGAAACCAATAGGCGACGCACAGCAAGAGCAGAAACAAGACTAATTTGAACAATGCTTTCATGTTTATATCATAGCATAAAAATAAAAACCCGCTCAGTCTTGATTTTGGACGGGTTTATAGATTCTTTGTCTGACTCTCAGGCTTCATACCTTCTCTCAGCCGCATTTGTCGCTGTGCCAGGCTACAGAGCACGATCCTCTTGTCTGTCCAAAAGTTTTTTAAGGAACGATATTTGCCATTTATTCATCAATGATCTCCTTTGCTAATGGCATATTATCTTTTATTTTGGCCATTTTGTCAGATAAAGACTTTAGTCTATATTGACTTTTTATTGATTATATA
>CAZPAK010000133.1:0-1933 GCA_964584605.1 uncultured Gammaproteobacteria bacterium | reverse complement strand
CTACAATCTCGGACGCTTCATATCCTATGCCCTGTCCGGCGCCCTTTTGGGATTGTTCGGCTCGGCCGTAGCCGTCAATTCCCGCTTCTCAGGGTTCTTGTTGCTCTTGGCCGGCACTTTCATGGTCATCATGGGATTGAAGCTTCTGACCGGCGGCCGATTCATGGGCAAGTTCAAGCTAAAGCTCCCCTCCGCACTCTCCCGCTTCATCTACAAAACCAATAGGAACGGCTCGCCCAAGGCGCCCCTCTACATAGGACTTCTGACCGCCCTGATGCCTTGCGGACCGCTGCAAGCCATGCAGCTCTACGCCCTCTCCACCGGCAGCGCCTGGAAAGGGGCCTTGGCTATGGCCTTCTATGCCGCCGGCACCATACCGATGATGTTCATCTTCGGGTCTTTCATCTCTTCGCTTTCGGGGTCCAAGATCAAAAACATGCTCAAGTTCTCCGGCGCCATCGTCTTGGTCCTCGGTCTCGTGACCGCCGCCCGCGGCTTCTCCGATTCGGGCCTGCAAAGACAGGTCAGCAAGCCGATCAACCAAATATCCGGGAAGCAGGACATATCGGCCGAACAATATTTCTCCAACTCGGTTCCGACCGACAAGTATCAAACCGTAGAAATGAATATCACCTCCTCCGGGTTCAAGCCCAATGTCATCAAGATAAAGCGCGGCCTGCCGGTGCGCTGGATAATAAAGGACGGCGGCGTAACCGGCTGCACCAACGAAGTGATACTCTACAACGGCGGGCAAGAGCTGCGCTACAAGATCGCTTCGCCGCAGACCATCGTCAAATTCATGCCCGCCAATCTGTCCGAAATAAGATTTTCTTGCTGGATGAAGATGGTGTGGGGAAAATTCATCGTCGAAAATTAAAAACAAAAACAGCTCCTTTCGGGGCTGTTTTATATTTCACTTCTTCTCGAAATCCAAAAGCCATTTTTTATGTCTAAAGCCGCCGGAATAACCTTTGAGCTCGCCATCGAGGCCGATGACGCGATGGCAGGGAATGGCCAGCATCAGCTTATTCTGGGCGCAAGCCGCGGCCACGGCCCTGGCCAGATTCTTACCCCCTAAACGCTTGGCCAATTCCGAATACGAAGTGACCTGGCCGAACGGTATCTTGAGCAGCTCCCTCCAAACCCTTTTCTGCCAAGTCGTCCCCTCCAGCTCCATGGGAAAATCAAATTCCTTCCTTTGGCCGGAGAAATACTCTTTCAGCTGTTTAAGGACCTTTTTCAGGTGGACGCAATTTTTATCCCCAAGCTCCTTCCCGCCCCCGGAAAATAAAATAGAGATCACGCCTTTGCTGTCGGCGCGGACCTCTAAAAGTCCCAGGGGGCAAGATAAAAATGCCTTGGAAAAGTCTTCTTTTTCCATGGTGTATTGGTGTGTATATTATTTTATCATAAAAAACTTAGCCTGGGAAACTGAAAAAAGAAAGCCCTGATAACCGTTAGGTCGTCAGGGCTTGGGAGGGAAAGATCTTAGGCAAAGGCTATTTCGAGCTGCGTCGATGTCAGACCTTCTGGTCTCACTCGCTTGTTCGCGAGCTTCTTGATCTTTGGTCTGAAGATACTCTCGGCCTTCTTGGAATCAAGGATGTAAATCTCGTAGCGCGAGAATCTCTTAGCATCCTGGAAGGCAGGGGCGTCGCGGACGATGGTGGCATAGCAAAGAGATGTGTCGTTAGTTCCGTACTGAACGAAGACCGGAGTGGTGTTCGAGGCATTGACGTCCTCGTAGGGGGTTTCGGCGGAGATTTCGTCCGGCACTCGTCTTTTACAGATACTTGAGAGATAAGGGGCGATGTCGCAAGCGCGATACAGGACGCTCTCTGAATTGAAAAACATGGATCACTCCTTGATTGAGGTTTATTTGTCGATTTTAAGGTTCTTATTCTATATTAATATTATATCATATTTAACATAT
>CAZPAK010000132.1:0-1975 GCA_964584605.1 uncultured Gammaproteobacteria bacterium | reverse complement strand
CGACAAGGCTACCGATCTCTACGGAGCCAAGTTCTACTATATGAAGGACGAGTTGGCGCTCATCGAATACGCCTTGGTCCAATACGCCATGGAGACCTTGTACAAAAAAGGCTATACGCCGATGATCACGCCGGACATCGCCAAGGACGAAGTCCTGAAGGGCGCCGGCTTCTCTCCGCGCGGAGAATCCACCCAGACCTACAGCATCGAAGGCACTGACCTGTCTTTGATCGGTACGGCCGAAATAACCATGTCTGGATACCATATGGGCGAAGTCTTTGATGAATCCGATCTGCCAAAGAAATATGTCGCCGTTTCACATTGCTTCCGCACCGAGGCCGGAAGCTATTCCAAATACTCGAAAGGCATCTTCCGAGTCCATCAGTTCACCAAGGCCGAAATGTTCCAATACACTAAGCCAGAAGACAGTGAAAAGGCCCATTTGGAGCTTTTGGAGATAGAAAAGGAGATATTCAAAGGATTGGAGATACCTTTCCGCGTCGTCGACCACTGCACGGCCGACTTGGGCGCACCTTCCTATCGCACCTACGACCTCGAAGCTTGGATGCCTGGAAAGCCAAATAAAGAGGGGAAGATGGGGGATTGGGGAGAGATAACCTCGACCTCGAATTGCACCGACTATCAAGCCCGGTCGCTCAACATCAAATATAAAACAATCGAGGGCAAGAAGGAGTATGTCCACATGCTCAACGGCACGGCCATATCCCTTTGCAGGGCCATGATATCGCTGATGGAGAACCACCAACAGTCCGACGGCAGCATCAAGATACCGTCCGTGCTGCACAAATATCTGCCAGAAGGTTTGACGACGATAAAAAAATAAAAAATAAAGGAGGGGAGTATGATCTCTGTTTTACCGGCCAACAAAAGGGTCGGCGGCCGCAGACAATTGGATTACCACCAGAAGAAGCTGGAGAATCCTTTCTATAACCGAAAGAAGAAGATAAACCATTTCGGCGGCCTAAGAACGACCATTACGATATTGGCTTCCTTGACCGTGATCTCGGCCTTGGGCTGGTTTGTGTTCGCATCATCATATTGGAAGATAAAGGATGTGTCCATCAACGGTTTGGATAGAATGTCCAACGACGAGATTTTGAAGATGGTCAAAAACCAGCTGGCCGGGAGGAATTGGATCGTCCTACCCCAAAACAATCTTTTATTCTTCAATCAAGACAAATTCCTATCGTCGGCCCGCGACAAATACCGCTTTCAGGACATCCGGGTCAGAAAGGAATGGCCCAGCAAGCTGATCATCGATGTGCACGAAAAGACTTTGGCCTGCATTTGGAACGAAGGCGACAAATACTACCTGACCGACTCCGATGGCTACATACTGTCAGAAACAAACCCTTTGGAGCTGACTGAAAACACTCATCCATTGATCAGCAACGAATCTCCTTTGAAAATAGACGACGGACGAATCCAGATAGACACATCATACATAACTTCAGCCGCGGAACTTTTCGCCAAGTTGGCCCAAAAAGCAACCAATGAAATAAAAATCAGCCGCTTCGTGGTGGACAAGGACATTGACACCATCAAGTTGGTGACCGCCGAAGGAGTAAGAATAAACTTCAGCACCAAGGAAAGCCTGGACAGACAAATAGAAAAATTACTGCTGATAAAAAGAGAGAAAATGAAAGATGATTTCAACAACAAAAAATATATCGACTTAAGATTCGGAGACAAGGTTTATTTTCAATGAACCAAGTCCGAAGGTCAAAAAAGCAATATGAGCAACAAAGATGTCGAAAAATTATTCAAATTCGTCTTCTCCCTGGCCGTAGTCGTGCTATGTATGGTCATCATCGGATTCTTCTTATTGATCATAAAATTTTCCCTGAACTTCACTGACAGCATAAGCATTTTAGGCGTCACCATGACCAACTGAAGGCTTGATGGGTGAAATTTTCCTGTCTCCGGGTATAAAGACACCCAAAATCGATAAAAA
>CAZPAK010000131.1:0-1988 GCA_964584605.1 uncultured Gammaproteobacteria bacterium | reverse complement strand
GAAGAGGCAGTCTCTAAGAGAGGGCTGTCTTTTTTTGTTTTTCGAGAGGATGATTGACAGAATATTTTATTTGTGCTAATATAAGAGTATTAACAAATATAGCCAGTGTTCATTGGCTAAGATTCGAATCTCTAGAACTCTCATCGTCATGTTTCAAGTGACCTTGTTGATGATCCGCCTCTTCTTCGCGGATCTTCGGGAATCGGGTCACTTATTTTATTTCCGCGCTTCATACGCCTCTTTTGCCTTAGGGTGAAATCGAGGGGGCAGCGCACTATTTTATGACAGAACAAAAGAATGAGGGAATCACCTTCGACGGTCTCGGTATCGCTGAAAGGCTTTTAGGTTCCTTGAACAGACAAGGCTTCATGACTCCCACTCCAATTCAGCACCAGGCAATTCCTTTGGCTTTGGAGGGCAAGGACTTGGTCGGCATCGCTCAGACCGGAACCGGCAAGACTTTGGCTTTTGGCGTGCCCATGATTCAGCGTTTGGCCACCGTCAAAGGCAAGGGGTTGGTTCTTTTGCCGACTCGTGAATTGGCCGTTCAGGTCGAAGAGAATTTAAGGAAGTTCGGCTCAGAGATCGGGCTTAGGACCGCGGTTCTGATCGGCGGTGAGAACATCAATTCGCAGTTCAGGGCTTTAAAGAACAATCCTCATATCATCATCGCCACCCCCGGCCGCATGAACGATCATTTGGATCGCGGCTCCGTTCGTTTGGCCGACACCAGCGTTTTAGTCCTGGATGAGGCTGATCTGATGTTCGATATGGGGTTCGCTCCTCAGATCGAGAAGATCATCGCCAAGACTCCCAAGACCCGCCAGACTATGCTTTTTTCGGCCACTATGCCGCCGGAGATAATTCGTTTGGCAGAGAGGCATTTGAGCTCTCCTTTGCGCATCGAAGTCGCCCCGGCCGGGAAGACTGCCGATGGCGTCGATCAAGAGATAGTGATCATAAACAAGGAGGCCAGGTTCGATTATCTGGATAAATTATTGTTGGAATACACCGGTTCGGTTTTGATTTTTTGCCGCACCAAACGAGGCGTAAGCAATATCGCCAGAAAGATAAAGGTTCTCGGCCACGGAGTCGGCGAGATCCATTCCGATCGCTCGCAGTCTCAGCGCCAACACGCCCTTAATTATTTCAAGCAGGGCAAAATCAGGATTTTGGTGGCTACCGACATAGCCGCTCGCGGCATCGATGTCTCCAATATCGAATTGGTTGTGAATTATGACCTTCCCGATGATGCCGAGGATTATGTCCATCGCATCGGCCGTACGGCTCGCGCCGGCAAGACCGGCAAGGCCATATCTTTGGCCATGCCCGATCAGATCGGCGACATCAGAGCCATTGAAAGGTTGATCAAGAAAAGCATACCGTTGACCAAATTGGCCGCCGTCAACGAATCGTCACCTGTCACACAGAGCCGTTCTTTTTCCCGCCGCGGCGCTTTTCAGAAAAAATCCTTCGGCCGGGTCGGCAATATGGACAAAGAAAGATCTTTCGGCCACTCTCGCCAAAGTAAGGATTATGGACAGAAAAAATGGGGATATGAAGGCGGAAAGAGCGAACGATCGTCCAGAGGCGGGTCCTATGGCCGGAATGGCCGGAATTCTCGCCAGGAATTCGGTTCTAAAAGAGGCTTCAAACGCTCATCTGGTCGCGGCGACGACGATTTATTGATAAGTCCAGAAAGAGTCTTATTCACCGATCGCGACAGGTTTCGCGCTGAGGTTGTGGCCGGTAGAGAAGAGCATTATCGCCAATTCAGGCCGGCCAGAAGGCCGAGCCGCGGCGGATCCCGCTTCGGAGGTCGTAAGGGCGGCAGTCGATAAACTTGATTTTTTACTAGTATTTGGTAAAATATAGCTAAAGTATAAAATAATTTCGGTCCTGGACCGGAAAACAAAGCAATAAAGGACGGGCAATGGGGGTTTGTTTAAAGATTTCTTTGACGATACCACCCCAGAACAGGCGTTATC
>CAZPAK010000130.1:0-1989 GCA_964584605.1 uncultured Gammaproteobacteria bacterium | reverse complement strand
GAGGGGCTTTGGGTCCCAGTCTCAGCTAAAATTCCTCCCAGAAGCCCAAACTGACTTTATTTTCGCTGTTATTTGCGAAGAATTTGGTTTTTTAGGCAGTGGCTGATATTCTTCGCCTATCTTTTCATATTCTATCGTTGCCTATTGGCAGCCAAAAAAACCAACAATGATTTCGGTATTTTCGTCATTTTAGGGGCTTCGGGCTTGATTTTTATTGAAATGTTTATTAATATCAGTATGAATCTGGGAATCATGCCGGTAGTGGGCATCTCACTGCCTTTTTTAAGCTACGGAGGAAGTTCCGTTGTTTCCAGTTTCATCTTGATAGGAATAGTCGAAAACATTATAATAAAATCAAAGACTAATTTTTAACGAAATATGGAAGAACGAAAATAACGAACCCAAAAGGGCGATATTTCTTTTTTCAATTTCAATTATATCCAAATATGACAACTGCTTTGAAACTGGACGCCTCCAGCCGAAAAAAAGAGGAGAACACCAAGGATCTAGCCAAAACCGGCTTCGTTCCGGCCGTGGTCTATGGCCCGCATCTTAAAACGAACAAAAGCATCAAAATTCCGGCCAACAATCTGAACAAGGTCTTCAGCGCCGCCGGCGAATCCACATTGATCGACCTGTCTCTGGACGGAAAGGTCGAAGGCAAGGTCCTGATCAAGGAATACCAGCGTGACGCCATCAAGAACAACCTCATTCATATCGATCTCTATGAAGTCGATATGACCAAAGAAATCTATACCAATGTTCCGCTCAATTTCATCGGAATAGCCCCTGCCGTGGAGAATGAAGGCGGAGTCTTGGCCAAGAGCATAGACGAAGTCGAGATCAAGTGTTTGCCTGGAGATTTGGTCAACCACATAGATGTCGACCTGTCGGTATTGGTCCACCTGCACGATGTCGTCAAGATTCACGATTTGAAGCTTCCTAAGGGTTTGAAGCTGACCACGGAGACCGATGATGTGGTCGCCACTGTCACTGAAATAAAGATAGAGGAGGCGCCGGTCGCTCCTGCTGAAGCCGAGGCCGCCGCCATCGCCGCCGCCCCGGTCGAAGAGAAAAAAGAAGAAGGCAAGAAATAAATTCTCATCAAGGAGGATGGATTTAAAGCCCTGTGTCTTTCTCAAAGAAAGGCTGCATCAACTGAAAAAAGATAAAACAAAACTATGGAAAACGGCAATGTTGTCTTCCATAGTTTTGTTTTTATTCGCCAGTTCGGCCTTCTCTTGGCACTTGTTGAAAAAAAATCCTGCCCCGGACATGAAAAAAAATTACGCGGCCCAGAACGCGGAAGAAGGAAAGGGTGAACAGACGATGGAAGATTGCCCTGACTGCGTCAGAAGAAGCTTAGATGGAGTCATGGTCGAAGAAAAGTATTCCAATTTACCCCCAGTGGCCGTCATGATAGACAACCATCCATCGGCCAGGCCGCCAAAAGGACTGGACAAGGCCGGCTTAGTCTATGAAGCGGAAGTCGAGGGTAATTACACCCGTTATATGGCCGTCTTCTCGGCCGCCGACGGCCCGGAGGAGATAGGCCCTGTCAGAAGCGCCCGCAGTTATTTCCTGGATTGGGCCGCCGAGCTGGGAGCTGTCTATGGACACTGCGGCGGCAGTCCAGATGCCTTAGCCAAAATAATCCAAAAAGGGGTACCGGATTTGAACGAATTCTATAATGGCCAATATTTCTGGCGCGACAACGAGCGCTCAGCTCCGCACAATGTAACGACCTCTTGGGGAAACCTTGAAAAATACCTCGAGAACAAGAACATCGATAGTGGCGACTTTTCAGTCTGGAAATTCAAAGACGATGAAAAACCGAAGATTGCCACCACCTCAAAGATAGATATTTCCTTCAACCATCCCGACTTTAAAGTAGAATGGCATTATGACAACCGGGACAACGACTATACCAGGTATGTCAGCGGCAAGCAGCAGATGACCGAGGATGGCACCCCCATCAAAGCCAAAAAC
>CAZPAK010000129.1:0-2034 GCA_964584605.1 uncultured Gammaproteobacteria bacterium | reverse complement strand
GGTTTGGATAAAGAGTTCATAAAAAAGAAAGAGGAGAAATATCTTTCCGGCGAATCCGGTTTGCCCTATGTTTTCAGCTATGAGCCGGATGCAGAGACCATATTAAGTGAGATTTTGCCGCGTTTGATCGAAATCCAGCTCTTTCAGGCGTTGTTGGAATCAAACGCTTCGGAACACAGCGCCAGGATGTCGGCCATGAAGAAGGCTTCGGACGCGGCCGAGGATATAACATCGGAATTGACGCTTTATTACAACAAGGCTCGCCAAGCCTCTATCACCGGGGAGATATCGGAATTGGTGGCCGGGGTCAATGCTTTAAGCAATTAAGAAATAATAATAAGAATTAATATCCAATGATATGGCGGATAAGATGAAAGGATCGACCGGCAAGATAAAGCAGGTTGTCGGCGCGGTCGTCGATATCGCCTTCGAAGGAGATCTTCCCAAGATTTTCAACGCTTTGAAGATGAAGAAGAAGAGCGGGGAAAATTTAGTGTTGGAGGTTCAGCAGCATGTCGGTTTCAATGTGGTGCGCGCCATAGCGCTGGGAACCACTGACGGCATAAAGAGGGGGGATGAGGTCGTCGATACCGGCGAGGGGATCAGTGTGCCGGTCGGTCGCGAGATCCTGGGCCGCATCTTCAATGTTTTGGGCGAGGCTGTCGATGGAGGAAAAGAGGTGATTGGCAAAAAAAGATACGAAATACATCGACAAGCGCCGTCTTTCACCGAACAGTCGACCAAGACCGAAATATTGGAGACCGGAATCAAGGTTATAGATTTGATTTGTCCGATAGCCAAGGGAGGCAAGGTCGGTCTTTTCGGCGGCGCCGGCGTCGGCAAGACCGTTGTCATTCAGGAGTTCATAAACAATATCGCCAAGGCCCACGGTGGTTTTTCGGTCTTCGCCGGCGTGGGAGAGAGGACTCGTGAAGGCAATGATCTGTATCATGAGATGAAGGACGCCGGAGTTTTGGACAAGGTGGCCATGGTCTTCGGACAGATGAACGAGGCTCCGGGAAATCGCGCCCGTGTCGCCTTGACCGGTCTCTCCATGGCCGAGTATTTTCGCGACGAGGAGAACCAGGATGTGCTTTTTTTCATTGATAACATCTTTCGCTTCACTCAAGCCGGCAGCGAGGTCTCGACTTTGCTCGGACGCATGCCGTCGGCCGTAGGCTATCAACCGACTTTGGCCACGGAGATGGGAGAATTGCAGGAGCGCATCACTTCCACCAATAAGGGCTCAATCACTTCCATTCAGGCGGTCTATGTTCCGGCCGACGATTTGACCGATCCGGCTCCGGCCACGACTTTCGCCCACTTGGATTCGACCGTCGTTCTGTCGCGCGGCCTGACCGAGCTTGGCATCTATCCGGCCGTTGATCCGCTTGATTCATCTTCGACCATATTGGATCCCAACATCGTCGGAGAGGAGCATTATAGAGTGGCCAGGGGCGTGCAAAAGGTCCTTCAGCGCTACAAAGACCTTCAAGACATCATCGCTATTTTGGGCATGGAAGAGCTTTCCGCCGAGGATAAGCAGTTGGTCTCTCGAGCTCGCAAGATCCAGAAATTCCTATCTCAGCCGTTCAATGTCGCCGAAGCCTTCACCGGCAGAAGCGGGAAATATGTCAAAGTGAAAGACACCATTCGCGGCTTTGCCGAGATATTGGAGGGCAAGCACGATGATAAGTACGAAGATGATTTTTATATGGCCGGTTCGATAGATGAGGTCTCTGCCGGGAAATAGATCTTTGGAGAATATAGGAAAATAGGATCAAATTATGGATAACAAGATCATAAAATTCGAGATCGTCACTCCGGAGAGGCTGGTTTTAAGGGATCGAGTCTTCGAAGCCACTATTCCGGCGGCGGAGGGCGAGATAACCGTTCTGCCTAATCACGCCCCCTTGATCTCTTTTTTGAAGTCGGGCGTCATAACGCTGCGAAAGGCCGGAGGCGGTCGCGATGTGGCTTTTGTGTCCGGCGGCTTCGTCGAGGTCTTGAAGAATAAGATTGTCGTCTTGGCCG
>CAZPAK010000128.1:0-2035 GCA_964584605.1 uncultured Gammaproteobacteria bacterium | reverse complement strand
ATTTTATATGGTTGGAATAGGAATCGAACAAAGTTATTCATTCACCTTTAGCCATTCGCTCTCTTTTTCTTCGATGGCCTTTTTGACATCCTCCAACTCTTTGGCCTTGGAAGGATCGTATTCCACCGGATTGGCCAGGAAATATTCGAGCAGTTCCAGCTGTTTGGAGTTCAATTTTTCCAGCTGTTTCTCTATCGAGGCCGATTTCTTCTGGTCCTCTTTTTTCTTCTGGTAATCTTCGCGGATCGGCATTTTCATCTCTTGCCTTCGCGCCTCTTTTTGAGCCTCTTTCTTCAGTTCGGCGGCCAACAGCTCCTTTTCCAGCCGTTCGACATATTCTTCGTAGTTCTCTAGGCGGCGTTTGGCCCTGCCCTCGCTGATTTCGACTAATCCGGTCGCGATCAGATTGCAGAAAGTTCGGTCATGGCTGGTGAAGAGTATGGTGCCCTTGAATTTGCCCAAGGCCGCACCCAGGGCCTCGACGGTCTCGAAATCCAAATGGCAGGTCGGCTCGTCCAAGAGGAACACGTCAGGTTTTGACAGCAACAAGCCGGCCAAGAGCAAGCGCGACCTTTCGCCGCCAGAGAGTACGCCGATGGATTTTTTCAAATCGTCGCCCTTGAACAGCAGGTCGCCAGCCATTTTCAGTATAGACTCCTTTTTGTGCTCCGGAGCGGCCACCCTCTCCAGATATTCGAAGACCTGCTCTTTGTCGTTCAGTTTGTCTATGGGGTCTGGGCCGTGATAGGCGAGTTTGATGTCCGAGGCCCAGCGGAACGACCCTTTTACCGGATCGAGGTTGCCGGATATGGTTTTGAGCAGCGTGGTCTTGCCTTGGCCATTGAGACCCAATATGGCCAGTTTTTCACTGGAGCGCACATCGAAGTTTATTCCGGAGACGACCGTTTTATTGTCGTAACCGATGTCCATATCCTTGATCTTCAAAGCGAAATTGTGTCGATTCTCGACTTGGGGGATGACGATGCGGGTTATGCCGGCCTCGTGTTCAATGGCTATTCTTTTGCTTTCCAGCTTTTTTATGCGCCTTATGAACGACTGTGCCTGTTTGGCCTTCGACGCCTTATAACGGAAGCGATTGACGAATTCTTCCAGGTGTCCCTGCTGGCGCTCGATGCTCTTATTGGCCTTGATCAGTGTCGAGAGCTTCTGTTCTTTGAACTCCAAGTAGCTTTCGATGTTCCCCTTGTAATGGTAGCAGCCGGTAGAGGAGACCTCGATAGTCTCTTCACAGGTCTGTTTGAGGAATTCGCGGTCATGGGAGATTATCAGAAAACTGCCGTTGTATGACTTGAGGTAGCCTTGAAGCAATATCAAAGTCGAAAGGTCGAGATAGTTCGTCGGTTCGTCCAAAAGGAAGATGTTCGGTTCCGGTAGAAGCATGGCCGCCAGTTTCAAACGCATCTTCCATCCGCCCGAGAGTCCTTTGGCCGGCATGGACAGCCTGTCATCGCCGAACTGGAAGCGGGAGGCTATCTTTCGCGCCCGCCATTCCTCGCGGCCGCTGGTCCTTATCAGATATTCTAAGGCGCTCTCTTGGGCCAGGAAGTCGTTATTCTGCTTGAGGTGTCCGATGCGGGCCTTGTTGCCGACCATGATTTTGCCGTCGTCGGCCTCCTCTTCGCCCACTAAGATTCGGAAGAGCGTGGACTTACCGGCTCCGTTGCGGCCGATGACTCCGATCTTTTGTTTTTCGTCCACGGCGAAACTAAGGCCGGAAAATATCTTCCGGCCGCCGTATTCCTTGCTTAAATTCGAAGCTTGCAGCAATATCGCCATTATTCTATCTTTATGATTTTGTATTCCACAGATTTGTCCTTAACCCTCACTTCGACCTTGTCTCCGACGCGTTTGCCGATCAGCTTCGAACCCAAGGGGGAGTCCTTTGAGATGATGCCGGAAGAGGGGTCGCTTTCGGCGCCGCCCAATATCTGGAAGGTCTTTTGCCTGCCATTGACCTCGACCACGACCGTGCCACCGAGCGCGACGGTCAACGATCCTTTTTGCGGCCTGATTA
>CAZPAK010000127.1:0-2083 GCA_964584605.1 uncultured Gammaproteobacteria bacterium | reverse complement strand
ATAGTATCGTCCTTCCAATATGAACCGACATAGGTGACGCAAATACTCGAGTCGCCGATGTCTTCGCAAGAGCCCTTGCCACCGAAGGCGGAGTCGTCGTCCGGTTCGTCCTCATCCTCGGAAACGTCCTCTTCGTCGCCAGAGTCAGGACTGGTCGGTTGATCGCCGTCGTCGTCATCGCCATCATCCGAAGTGTCAATCTCATCGCCGGAGTCAGGACTGCTCGGCTCCGGTTCGACCGCTTCCTCGTCTCCCGAATCCGGACCTTGCGGTTCGTTCGGGTCCACTTCGTCGCCGGAATCCGGCCCCAAGTCGACCTCTTCGCCGGAATCCGGTCCTACCGGGCCACTTATATTGGCCGAACAGCCGGACAGCAACCAGGCCAAAATGGCGAAGAAACAAATGAATTTGATGTAGTTCATAGAAAATATTTAATTGTCTTATAGCACGAATATAACACTTTATCGATAAAAATAAAAAAACGGACCCCTCAAAAAGAGAAGGGTCCGTGGTTTCTTAAGCCAGCCTGCGGGCCAGCCTTTGAAAATGGACTCCCATGATCGCCAATTCCACCACCGTCGGGAAGACCCGAGGTTTTGTGAAAAAAGTTCTAACGAGCAAGGAGATGTAGCGCCAGTTGGACCGCGAAAATATCCCGATGCGAAAGAGACTGAAAATGAAAGCCTTGACCTCCGCGCGCGAGAATCTTTTTTTGTCCGTCGGACGATAGTGCTTCACGAAGTTGGCCAGCCGTTCATAATACTCCTTTGGAGAATAGATCTTCGCCAAAAGGTTCTTATAGCCGGCGATCAATCTCTCCTTGCCCATCCTGGGTTGAAAGTTGACGCTGTCGGTCACCGGGTCGCCCTTGGCCTCTCCGTCCAAACGACCCTCCCGATGCAGACGCTCCCACAATTTGGTCTTGGGCAAGGCATTGAGCATGCCGACCATGGCTGTCACCACGCCGGTCTCCTGAATGAAGGTCTTGAGCGTCTCGAAGGTGTGCGCGTTGTCATTGTCGAAACCGACGATGAATCCGGCCTGCACCTGCATGCCCGCCCATTGAATTATCCGAATCGCCTCGGCCAAATCCATCTTGGTGTTCTGCGTCTTGCCGCACTCCTTCAAACTTTCCACATTGGTCGTTTCGATGCCCAAGAAGACCTTGTTGAAGTTGGCTTGGCTCATCAGGCGCAGAAGCTGTTCGTCTTCGGCCAAATTGACGCTGGCTTCGGTGAAGAAGGTGAATGGATATCGATGTTTTTCCTGCCACTCGATCAAAGCCAACAGCATTTCCTTGACCTTGGCCTTATGACCGATGAAATTGTCATCGACGAAGAAGACACTGCCGCGAAAACCGATCTCCAGCAGGGCGTCCAGCTCGGCGATGATCTGCTCGATGGACTTCATCCGCATCTTGTGGCCGTACATACTGACGATGTCGCAGAACTCGCAATGAAAAGGGCAGCCGCGCGAGGCTTGCAACATGGCGGAATTGTAATGCCGCATCTTGACCAGCGACCAATCGGGCACGATTCGAACCTTTTCCATGTCGGGCTTCTCGTCGGAGGCGTAGATTACCTTCGCTTCGCCTTTGGCCAAATCGGCCAAAAAGAGCGGCAAGGTGACCTCGGCCTCGTTCAAGACGAAATGATCGACACCATGGAAGCTCTCGTGGCTGGTCGAAAAGACCGGTCCGCCGGCCACCACAATCTTGCCTGCGGCTTTACAGCGATCGATGACCTCTTGAGCACTTCCTTTTTGCACGATCATGGCGCTGATGAAGACCATGTCCGCCCAAAGGATGTCTTTGTCCTTTAGGCGACGGACATTGCAATCGACCAATCTCTTGCCCCAGACCTTCGGCAGCATGGCCGCTACGGTCAGAAGTCCGAGGGGCGGAAAGGCCGCCTTCTTGGACACGAACCTCAGCGCCCGCTTGAAACTCCAAAAAGTTTCCGGACACCTGGGATACACCATTAAAACATTCATTTTGACCTCCAAGTTTTAATTGCGAAAGAACAGGCATATATCATAGCACAAAGACCGGAAAAAGCACGCCTTCGGCCGAACGACGATCAAA
>CAZPAK010000126.1:0-2091 GCA_964584605.1 uncultured Gammaproteobacteria bacterium | reverse complement strand
GTCAGGGATTTGGCATTGGCCTTTATTTCGGCCGGCGTGCCGACGGCGACGATCTCGCCGCCGTGGATGCCGGCGCGCGGCCCGACGTCGACCACGAAGTCCGAGGCCTCGATGGTCTCTTCGTCGTGTTCGACCACGACCACGCTGTTCCCAAGGTCCCTAAGTTCCTTCAAGGTCTCAATCAATTTGGAGTTGTCGCGCTGGTGCAGGCCGATGGACGGCTCATCCAATATGTACAGGACGCCGACCAGGGCGGAGCCGATCTGAGTGGCCAGGCGGATGCGCTGTGCCTCGCCTCCGGAAAGGGTGATGGCCGAGCGGTCGAGTGTCAGGTAGTCCAGTCCGACATTGGACAGGAAGGTCAGGCGGGCGCGAATTTCCTTTATTATTTGAGCGGCGATCTTTTTGTCTTTGGCGGTCCAGGATGGGGCCGTATTCAGCTTCTCGAAGAATCTCTTGGCCTCGTCGATGGTCTTGGAGGCGACGTCATAGATGGATTGTTCCTCGATCAGCACGCCTAAGACTTCGGGTTTGAGCCTCTTGCCGTGGCACTTGGGGCAGAGCAGGACTTTCATGTATTTGCCAATCTCTTTGCGGACATAGTCGGAATCGGTCTGCTGATAGCGGCGTTCCAAGTTCGGAATGATGCCTTCGAAGTTGGTGACGAATTCGCCGGAGAATTTTTCCGACTCGTAGTCCATGTGATAATCCTTCTTGCCGGTTCCATTGAGCAAGATGTCCATCTGTTTCTCTGTAAAATCCTTCAAGGGAGTGTTGAGGTCGAAGCCGTATTCCTCGCCGACAGTTCCCAGAATTCGAAGCAGCCAGGTTTGCGGACCATTGATAGAGTGCGACATCGGCTTGATGGCGCCTTGGGCCAAAGTCAGGTTTTTGTTCATGATGGCGTCCGGGTCGATTTCCAACTTGGTTCCAAGGCCGTCGCAAGCGCTGCAAGCGCCATGAGGCGAGTTGAAGGAGAAGTTGCGCGGTTCCAATTCGATCAGGGAGATGCCGCAGTCAGGGCAGGCGAAGAGCTTGGAGAAGGTTTGCTCTTTGTCGGTGCAGGACTTGCTCTTCTCATCCAAGGGGCAGACAGAAACCAGCCCGTTGGACAGATCTAGGGCCTTTTCGACGCTTTCGGTCAATCGGGCCAAGTCTTCCTTGTCGGCGGAGACGGAGAGGGCGTCGATGACGATTTCGACCGTGTGTTTCTTCTGTTTGTCGATCGACATATCCTCGATCTCGTCCAGAGAGTAGATGGCGCCGTCGAATCTGACGCGAGAGAAGCCGGCTTTGGCGATGCCGTCGACGACCTGGCGGTGTTCGCCCTTCTTGTCTTCGACTATGGGCGAGAGGATGAGCGCGTTTTGGCCGGAGAATTGCTTCTTGATCTGCTCGACGATCTCGTCGACCGAATATTTTTTGACCTTCTTTCCGCACTCCGGACAATGGGGCACGCCGACGCGAGCATAGAGCAAGCGCAGATAATCGTAGATTTCGGTGACCGTGCCGACGGTGGAGCGGGGGTTATGGGAGGCGCTCTTTTGGTCGATGGAGATGGCCGGGGACAGGCCGTCGATCGAATCGACGTCCGGCTTGTCCATCAAGCCGATGAATTGGCGGGCGTAGGCCGAGAGGGATTCGACATAGCGGCGCTGGCCTTCCGCGTATAAGGTGTCGAAGGCCAAAGAGGATTTGCCCGATCCGGAGAGGCCGGTGATGACGACCAATTGGTCGCGCGGTATCTCGACGCTGACATTCTTGAGGTTGTGGACGCGCGCACCCTTGATGCGGATCGATTTGGAAAAGTTGTTGCCGTTGGCCATAAATATATATTGAAAGTGAAAAAGTAATTATTCATTGTACAGGAAAAAAGCCCTTGGCGCAAGGGTGGCCGGCAGCGGTTAGCGATTATAATTTATAAAATTTTGTTTTTTAAGGGACATGGCTTAACTGGTCCTTTGATTTTTAATCCCCTCGATTAAGAGGGGTGGACTCCGCCGTCTAGGCGGGGGACGGGGTGTGTTTTGCTGGCAATTGGCAAATAGTAATCAGAACTCATGAATCAATCCCGCTTTAAAAGGGTATGAT
>CAZPAK010000125.1:862-2105 GCA_964584605.1 uncultured Gammaproteobacteria bacterium | reverse complement strand
GCCATTTACCATTTACCAAGTATGATTTGCCTAAATTGCAAGAAACAGATCCCAGATGATTCCGTCAAATGCCCGGAATGCGGCACGGAGATCTTCCATCGCGAGCAAGTCAAGAAAGAGATTTCCTTGCGCCGTTATCAGCGTTGGTTCTTCTATGTGGCTTTGATAGTCGTCTTTTCCGGTATGACGGCCGCGGTGGTGAAGGTCTATTTGGACAATTCCAAATTTGTTTTGGAAAGGGCCATGACGCAAAGGTCTTTGGAGAGCAAGTCGGCCGAATTGGATTTGGCCAAGAGCGATTTGGATCAAAAGACCGCCGATTTGGAGATGTTGCAGAACACCTTGGGGCAGGAAAAGAACAAGCTTTCTGGAGAATTGACTTTGGCCGAAACGGAGCTGGCCAAGAAGATAGAGGAGCTTTCCAAGGCGGTCGAGGAGAAATTGCAAGCTATCGTCAAATACGAACGGATCAACTCCGCCTTTTTGAATATCGCCGAAGCCGCAGCCGGCATCAGCAATGGCGATTTGGAAAAGATTCCGGTGGCCGATGTCTGGCCGATCGGTCCGGACACCGACGGCGACGGCATTCCCGATGACGCGGAAAAGGCCCTTGGGACCAGCGCCACATCTTCCGACACCGATGCCGACGGTTATAGCGACAGGGCGGAATTGGCCGGCAACTTCAATCCTTTGGGGCCGGGAAATATGCCGATCGACCAAGCCTTCGCCGACAAACAGAAGGGAAGGATATTCAAGCAAGTTTGGGGCGGGGGATACATTTGGTATGTCAGCCAGGATGGTAAAAGGTATTTTTTAAGTCCGATCGAACAGAAGAAGATCGAGGCCGCCCCTGAATCAGCTTCGGTTTCACAGACGGATCAAGCGGATTCAGCCATCGCTTCCGACACTTCAGCGTCTTCTTTTAATCCCGCGGAAATCGGTTCTTTGCCGCCGAACTCCGGCGCTCAGGATTCATTTCAAACTTCTTCCACCACCGAAGGTCCTCAGCCATAGGCCTTTGGTGGTTTTTTATTAAGAAAATAAAAGAGGGGCTGTTTTGTGTTGTCGTTTAGTTTTTTTCTAAAGATGAATAATTAAAATATGAAAAAAATCTTCAAAATCCTGTTAGCGGCCGGCATTTTTATCTTGATTCCGGTCTTTTTGTTCTGCGTCTTCGTTTACGCGGTTGAGTTTTCCGATTGGTGGCTGAAGTTTCCGGAGCCGCAAAGAAGCCAGATCGCCT
>CAZPAK010000125.1:0-852 GCA_964584605.1 uncultured Gammaproteobacteria bacterium | reverse complement strand
TGGCCAAGATGGAGGGCTTGGGTTCTGGCATAGGCTGTCGGGACGATTGCAT
Organism: uncultured Gammaproteobacteria bacterium; assembly: GCA_964584605.1. Classification (GTDB taxonomy): domain Bacteria; phylum Patescibacteriota; class Patescibacteriia; order Patescibacteriales; family WJLG01; genus JBAZHE01. The sequence goes on along the minus strand of CAZPAK010000125.1, from coordinate 800 downwards.
AGGCGGCAAGATCGCTTATCGAGCGATGATAATGGATCAGCTTGAAAAGAGAGGTTATGACAGCGGGGTGGGCGAATTGATGCTGAAACAGATATCTTGGGAGGATAAGGCCATTGATTTTAGGCGCGAAATGATCGGGCTGATCCGCTCTTACGAGGATTCGAAGAGAGAGAAAGATACCAATTATGAGATAAAGATGCCCGGCGCGCTTTTGGAATACTTGAACAAGACGGATGGCAGCATCGATGTCAAATCGCAGATATTGACCTCTTTCCCGGACGACGCGGCGGCCAGCGACGCTTTCGTGTCCGATCTTCTGTCTTCGGCCCAGGACGAATCAAAGAGTTATGAGGAGCGCAGTCAGGCGATGACCAGCTTGGAGAGTATAATGTTCAAAATAGAAGGAACGGTCGAAGAGCCATCTCCCAAACATAAAAATATAGATTATGAAACTGTTTGCGATATGCTTTTGACCATGGCCGAGAAAGAAAAAGGAAGAACGGCCGAAGAATTGAAATTCAAGAGGCACATCCTTGGTTCTATGAATGGCTGTTTGCAATATAAGGAGTTTTATAAAGAGGATTTTTTCAATCGGCTTCTGGCGATATTCTACGAGGACGGTGTCTATCCTGGCATACAAAGAGAGCTTATGACTGAGCTTGGTTATTACGACAGAGTTGATTCAAAAAGATATATCGAAACAATGTTGGAGATAAACGATAATCAAAACTTGAATAAAATAATTAGGTCTGATGCGGAGTACGAACTCAAGCAGGCTGGTGTGGAACATCGATCTGTTG
>CAZPAK010000124.1:0-2126 GCA_964584605.1 uncultured Gammaproteobacteria bacterium | reverse complement strand
TAAGAGACAGAAATAAAATAGTATATTAAGATTTAATAAAATTATTTTTTAATAAACAGACAAGCAACCTCTAGCACTTGTTTCATTAATATGAACAGCAGCACAAAACTCAACACCAACGAAATCATCAAAAGTTTGCTGGGCAAACTTTCGAAGAAGGAGCGGGACATCGTTTCCCGTCGTTTTGGTTTGAAGGACTCCGAGCGCGAAACCTTGGAAGCGGTCGGAAAACTTCACAGCCTGACTCGCGAAAGGATAAGACAGATTGAGAACGCCACCATCAAGAAGATCAAGGAATTGAAGGACTTGAAGGGGGCTTTGTCGGAATTGAATGAGAAGACCGGCAAGATAATCTCCGAGCACGGAGGATTGGCGGAGAGGGAATACCTTTTTCATCTTTTGAACACTTTCTCTCCCGTCGAGTACAAGAGCAAGGATTATGATGTGGAGAAGAACCATTATGATTTTCTTTTGTCCAGGATACTCAATGATGAGTACGAAGAGGTCAGGAGTTCCGACATCTTCAAGCATTCTTATAAGTTCAAGGACACTTCTTTGAATCATTTGGAGGAGCTCGCCAAGGAGCTCGTCGATAGGGTGAGAGAGATGAAGGAAGTCGCCAAGACCGAGGACATTTTCAGCGATTTGTCCAAGTCCGAAGTTTATGGCCGGTACAAGGACAGGATCGCCGTTCCGGGAGAGTTGAATGTTTCCTCTTTCTGGAAAGACGCCCTCTATGACGAAGACTATGAGACCGTCCACAACAACAAGGTCCTTTATTCCTTGTTGCAGGCCGTCAAGGATGTCAAGCAGAACAAGTTCGGTTTCTGGGGTGCTCGTGATTGGGAGGAGGTTTCCCCAAAGACCATCAATCATAAGATATATCTGGTTTTGAAGAATGAGGGCAAGCCGATGCATTTCGTCGACATCGCCAAGCGCATCAATGAGGTTTGCTTCGATCGCAAGCTGGCCAACCCGGCCACCGTGCACAATGAGCTGATTCTCGATCAGAAATATGTCTTGGTCGGACGCGGCATCTATGGCCTCAAAGAGTGGGGTTATAAGGAGGGCGTTGTCCAGGATGTCATCAAACAGATAATCAAAGAGAACGGTCCGCTGACCAGAGAGGAGATTGTCAACAAAGTCTTGGAGAATCGTTTGGTCAAGAAGACCACCATCTCCCTGGCTTTGATGAATAAGGATGTCTTTGAGAAGTCCGGCGACAAATATCAAGTCAAGGGTTAATCATCAATATATATGGAAAGAGTCTCGGCTGAGCCGAGACTCTTTTGTTTTAGGAAGTATAAGCCCTTTTGAACGGCGACTACTTCTGATTCGAGCCTAAAAATGTGTCATGGGCGCTTTTTCGAAAATTCAGCATAAATCAGGCTTTTATTGGGGTGATATTGAGAAATCCACAGTGTTTAGTTGACCTATCGGAAAACCTTTGCTATAATTATCCACAGGATGATGTTTAGTTGTCTAACCATTTGAACATCATTAGGGAAAACGAAGACCGGCCTCTTTTAGGGGTCGGTTTTTGTATCTTTTCGGCTTTTTGGGGTAAAAAAGCCAGGATTTGCTTTTTTTAAAGCAAGATGTTATATTTTAATTCAATATACCTGCCTTTTGGCGGGGTATTTTAGGCAATGGCTTGTTGCCTGTTATTTTATTCCCCCATGATAAAAAACTTTTTTTCGCTCGTTTTAGAATTGCTCAAAGTGGTCGTTATTTCCTTGGCCATAATCATTCCCATCCGTTATTTCCTGATTCAGCCTTTCTATGTCAAAGGAGCTTCCATGGAGCCGAATTTCCATGATCACGAGTATCTGATAATCGATGAGATCAGCTATCGCCTGAATCAGCCGAAGCGTGGCGACATAGTCGTTTTTCGCTATCCTCGCGATCCTCAGGAGTTCTATATCAAAAGGATAATCGGTCTGCCGGGAGAGAAGGTCGAGATCAGGGATGGCAAGGTCATAATCTATAACCAAAGCGAGCCGGACGGCTTTTCCTTGCAGGAGGATTATTTGCCGGAAGGGACCAGGACCGACGGAGGATTGGGCAGGGAGCCATAATCATTCCCATCCGTTATTTCCTGATTCAGCCTTTCTATGTCAAAGGAG
>CAZPAK010000123.1:0-2150 GCA_964584605.1 uncultured Gammaproteobacteria bacterium | reverse complement strand
GTGCCGTGGATCCACTCCCTGTTCGAAAATGCCTCGGCCGTGGCCTCGGGCATCAGAGCTGCTTTGGATGCAAAGGCCAAGAGAGAGGGAAAAGAGATAAAGACCAAGGTCATAGCCCAAGGCGGCGACGGAGCCACTTTCGATATTGGCATTGGACTCATTTCTGGCATGTGGGAAAGAGGCAACGATGTCTTCTATATCTGCTATGACACCGAGATTTATTCCAATACCGGCTATCAAGCCTCCGGAGCCACTCCTTTGGGCGCTTCCACTTCGACCGCTCCGGCCGGCAAAAAATCCCTTGGCTCCACCCAAAGGAAAAAAGATATGATCGGCATCGCCTTGGCTCACGGCTTGAAATATGTTGCCCAAACGACCGCCGGTTTCCCGCAGGACATCACCGCCAAAGTCAAAAAGGCCTTGGAGATGGGCGGACCGGCCTATGTTCAAATAATGGCGCCTTGCATCCCCGGCTGGGGTCTCAAGCCTTCCGATGCCATGAAAGCGGGAAAACTGGCTGTACAGACCGGCCTTTATCCGCAACTTGAGTTTATCGACGGCAAACTAACTAGCGCCTCAAAAATGAAAGAATTCAAGCCAGTGGAAGAGTATTTGAAGATACAAGCTCGCTTCAAGCACTTATTCACTTCACAAGAAGGCCAAAATGAGATAAGATATATACAGAGCATAGCGGACAATGCTATCTCTAGGTTTGGCCTTCGGGCCGATTTATAATAATAAATCAAAAAAACCTAAGACAAAACAAAAAATCCACCTTGAAAAAGGCGGATTTTTTGTTGTGGAAAACTTTATTTGGTATCTAGTATTTAGCGCTCAGTATTAACATTTTGTCATTTCGACGAGCGATAGCGAGGAGAAATCACTTAAAGCCAATTTTAAGGTTTAAGCGATTTCTCACCATCGCTTAGGCTCCGGTTCGAAATGACAAAAAACAAAAAACTCCCTGATGGGAGTTTTTAACATGCATAATAATTAATAACTGATTGCTAATTGCCAACCGCTATTTGCCTGCGCGCTCGTCCAGCGCTTTGTTCACCAACGCATCAGCCTCTTTATTGAATTCCCTTCTGACATGCTTGAAAGACACTTTGGCGAAACCCTGACTGGCATTATAGACTTTCATGAAGACGACGGCCAAATCCTTGTCTTTGACCTTGTACTCCCGATTGAGCTGCTTGACCACCAGTTCGCTATCCAGGACGAATTCCAATTCCTCGGCGCCGAGCGCCTTGGCCTTCTCCATAGCGGCCAAAACGGCCCGATACTCAGCTTGATTGTTAGTGGTCTCGCCGATGTATTCAGACACCTCGGCGACCAAAGTCCCCTTTTCGTCCTTTAAAACTGCGCCGATGCCGGCCGGTCCGGGATTGCCCCTGGCGCCGCCGTCGGTATGGATTATTAAACTAGGATATTTGCTCATAAAATCGAATTTGCCGGCCTACACTGGCATGACACTTTTAAAAGGTGATAAACCAAATCGCTACTTGCTACTTGCCAACCTGACATCGACCAATTTCAACTGCAGGCTGGAATTGCCGTTGAACTCATTCAACTCTAAGTGATAAGCGATATCGATGAAATCTCCGATCTTTAAATCCTTCCATTCTTCAGCCTTGGAAAAGGCTATGCCCCATAGGCCGTCAAAGCGCAATTTTATGTGTTTCTTCTCCGCCCCCAAATGGACTATGTCGCGAATCTGGACATTTCTGGTCATGAACCTTGGCTGAGGATTGCGAAAGCCAAAAGGCTCAAGCTGGCTTATCTCCTTCAAAAGCTGGCGATCTATCTCATCGGATCCCAGCTCGCAATCGATGACGACTTTCGACTCCAAGCTGACGCCCTCCAAATCCCGTCGGGCTATCTCTCTCATCTTGGCCGAAAAAGGCCCGATATTGGAAATGGCCAAAGAAAAACCGCAAGCCAGCTGGTGACCGCCGTGCTTGGATAAAAACTCCTTAGCCTCCCCCAGCGCCTGGAACAGATTGAATTCGTCGATACTGCGGCCAGACCCCTTGAAAACCCCCTCTGTCCTGGTTATGATCAAGCAGGGTTTATGGTATTTTTCGGCTATGCGGCCGGCTACCAGGCCGACTATGCCATCATTCCAAGGCTTTCTGCCCTCAGGGCAA
>CAZPAK010000122.1:0-2169 GCA_964584605.1 uncultured Gammaproteobacteria bacterium | reverse complement strand
GGTATCAGGAGGTATTTCTGTGACCGGAGGAGGCAGAATCTTCTTGACCGGCGGCAATTCACACCAGTTGAAGCAGATGTCGGGCCGGGCGAAACGCCTGACCAAACCATCTTCAACTTCAACTGAGTATATCTGCGCCGGCAAAAAAACCCGCGCATCGTCCCAGGCTGCCTCGACCCCGCGGCCATTGGCGCCTTTGACATGGAAATCCCCCGACAGCATCCAGAGCAAGGAATCGCCATTTCTGATGACTCCATCTTCATACTCTCCGATCTCGATCAGCATTTCCAGCTGAGCGATCACCTCCTGGTCGACTCCGGCCTTGGCAAAACCGATTCGCCAATCACGGAGGCCGAACCGGTCACCGCCGATCTTCTTCCAGCGCCATGGTCCGACCTCTTCCTCGACGGAAGCGGAAGGCTTTTTGGCTGCCTGGTTTCTCGGCTTTCTTTCCACTTCGACGATCGACCGAATAGAATCGATCTGTTCGCAAGTCGGTATCCTGACCATTTTACCGGCCGGAACCTTGTCGATTGAATTTTTCAACCCATTGAAACGGGCGAAAAAAGTCAACGGCACCTGACAGCGACAATCGCATTCGCCGATGATCTCGGCTATCGTCTTGTCGTCGGAGAAAGACACATACGAACCCGGACCGCACTCGCCAGAAGACTGGACATCTTCTTTCACAGCTTTCACGGTCAAGTCGTTGGCGCAAGTCGGCGATTTCTCGCCTTTGGGCGCCTCCTTGCGGGGGGACATCCAGTTGACGAAATCATCGACGATCCCGGCATTTGCCGAGGACAGCGCCATCAGACACCCGAGCAGAAACATGAAGCGCTTCATAATGAAGCTCCTTTCGTTTGAGTTTTTTTCAGTGATTCATTGTAAAGATCTCTTTCAAAAACCTTTTTTGGGTTCTTGCTTGAGAGCCTGACCGTCGGTCAAACCCTCTATGCTAAAATCCAAAAGACTTTATTTCGCCAAAACATTGCTCATGTCTCCGCGGGCCTCAAAATCATCCTCTGTCTCTTCGATTCCAGCTTGGCTATAAGCCAAGTTATAGGCATTAGTCCTCTGTTCGTTCTGATATATCTCCGGATAGACGCTTTCGACCATCGCTTCGCCGTTGGAAGAAGGCTCCATGCCTCGCTGTCCACGGTCTTCCTTTTTAAGCTTGGCCGGATGGCGCTTGGCGGAAAATGACAAGTCATAACCCTCTTCCGGCAAAACATAGATGTAGATCAAGGAAAAAATCAGGCCGAAAATGAAAGCCAAAGAAAGATTGAGAACCACATTGGGCTGAACGGGAAAAGAAGAGGTTATGGGCTGATCGATCATCTTGATCTGAACCCTATCGCCGAAACCGTGGTATTGAGAATGCTCCGTCTGTAAAGCATAGGCAACGGCGCGAGCGATCTCGGCCGCCTGAGACGGATCCGAATGATAGACATCGATGGCGATCATGCCGGTGTCGCCCAAACCTTTGGCTTTGACCGTCTTATTCCACCTCTTCATCTGCTTCTTGCTATCGCCATTGAAATAATTGCCGTCGATATTGGAATTTGAATTCTTCACTTTCTCGAAGAAAGAGTTGGAAGAGACGATCTGGGACAAAAGATTGCTCAAATGCTCATTGGAACGAGACACGGTATAAGGATCGACCTCTTTGAAAGTGTTGATGGTCAAAAGTTTCAGCGAAGAACCGTATTTGAACGGTTGGACGGCCGAAGCCAATATGGCCACAGACAAGAATATCGACATGATTATGGCGATGGTCTGCCTCTTTCTGGCCATTAGATTAAAATACTGATGGATATTCATAGAAACCTCCTTATTAGTTGGAATTTTTTAGATTTAAGCATCATATCATATTTTACATTTCTTGTCAATACTAAGCCCTTTTTTGGCCCGATTAAACAAAAAATCGGGACCGACAGCGGCCCCGAATTTAGGATATATCTTCAATAAGCCTTGATATTACGCCATTTTTTAAGCGCCCGGCTCCTGGCCAGCTCCTTTTCCAGGCGAGCGCTGACCTGGGCGAATTCTTCGGCATCGTCACGACTGACATTCTTCATCGCCTCCTCCGCCCTTCTTCTGGCCTCTTCCACTTTGGCCTCATCCAGTTCTTCGGCTCGCTCGGCCGTATCGGCCAAGACGACAATC
>CAZPAK010000121.1:0-2193 GCA_964584605.1 uncultured Gammaproteobacteria bacterium | reverse complement strand
TGGCCAATGACCGGCCGCGCTTATAGGCGGCGTGCAAAATCACGCCGTCTCTAGTCTCGATCTTCGGCTGACCCCAATCCAAAACCACCAAATTAACCTGCCAATCATCATCCTTGGCCAACTCTTTGGCGATCAGGCTTATCTGCAACTCCGCTCCGCCGCCGCCGAAGGCCTCCTTGAAATCCGGATTGAACAAAGGATAGGCGAAGGCGGAAACGAAACAGACTTTCATTCTTTTGTCATCTTTCATGGCCATAAAGCGTTTCTAACGGTCTTATGGAAATCCTCGGCCACAACGGCCTGGCTGAAGCGATCTTTGATGACATTGGCGGCAGTCTCGGAAAAGGCCTGCCGGCGGCGATCGTCGGACAGGCGAACTATCTTCTCCGCCAAATCGAAATAATCTCCGGTCTTAAAGATGTAGCCGTTAACACCGTCTTCAATATAGGTCTTGCAGCCGCAAGTGTCGGAAACTATGGCCGGCAATCCGCAAGCCATGGCCTCGGGAACCACGATGCCTATCGGCTCATTGACGGAAGGCAGAACGATGATGTCGTTGGCGGCATATATCTTTTCCGGCATCTCAGAGTTGGGCAAAGGCGGCAGGAAAACGACTTGGGGCCCAAGGTCCAGATCATCGACCAGTTTCTTCAAGCCCGACTCCATCGGGCCATCGCCGCGGACATTGACGACGAAATCGAACAAACCCCTATCCTTCAAAGACTTGGCGGCCTTGAACAAATCCTCATAGCGCTTGAACGGCACCATGCGAGCGACCATCAATATCCTCAAGCGGCCATCGCTCTTCTTTTCCTTGCGATCATAAAAGACTCCGGTGTCTATGCCGGCCGGCAACAAACGGATCTTGTCCTTATCGATTACTGGGAAATGCATTCGGCCGAAAACGAAGCAATCTTCGGAAAAGCAGAACACATTGCGCGACAGCCAGAATATCGGCGAGAGCAAATACATCGGCAACATCTTGAAGAAAGTCTTGATCGATCCGGAGAGATAGACCTTCTTCTCCTCCATCAAGCAAAAAGGCACCCGTCCAAGCAGACAATAGAGCAAAGCCGTCCAGCAAGTCGGCTGAAAATAAAGGTTGCCCAAGACCAGATCCGGCCTTTCTCTTTTCAAAAAAGAACCCAGTCCTCTAAAGACATTCAAATTGGGCAGATCGGGGCGCTTGCCTTTCAGCAAAGATAAAAAGACTCGCGGCAAGAACAGAAGCTTCAAAAAGATGCGCCCGCGCGGCTTGAACTTCAGCAGGCGATAGCGGCCCTTATCCTCTTCGCCCTCTTCGCGGGCGGAAATGACCATGACCAAATCCAGCTCGGGATGGCAACGGCCCAGGGCCTCGAAAAAATTGAAGTATATATCGTTCTTGCCGTTGGCGACCCAGACTATCTTCTTGCGGCGGGAAAGATAGGAATCGAACAAGGCGGAATAGGCTCGAACCATGCTGGCGACGGAAAAATTCTCCCGCACATTCCTTTCGGCCGCATCGATCATTTTTTTCCTTTCATCGTCCGGCAAAGACAGCAATCGCTTGATGCCTTCGGCAATGGCCCGTTTTTCGGAGTGATCGATCAATATTCCGGTCTGTCCGTCGATGACCAATTCAGGCGTTCCGCCGACTCCGACAGCCGCCACCGGCAAGCGGGCCGCCATAGCTTCGATGATGACCACCGGCATGCCCTCCCAGCGCGAAGGCGCCACGAAGAGATCGGCGTATTTCAAATAGGCCGAAATCTTCGAATTCTCTTTATATCCTGCCAAGAAGACATATTTTTCCAGCTCCAAATTGCTCACCAAAACTTTCAAGCTCTCATATTCCGGACCTTGGCCGATGATCAGGGCCGAGACTTTGATGCCCTGATCGCGCAAAACCCTCAGCGATCTGATCAGCAGGTCGAAGCCTTTGGCCGGCACGCAACGCCCCCAAGCGACGATCAGTCTCTCTCCCGCTTCGAGCGGCACCTCTTTTTTGAAATCATCTTCGCTCAAAGATCCGCTCTCCTTGAAAAAACGATCGAAGTCCACCCCGTTATACAGAGTCTTGACCTTGTCCTTCGGCACGACCCCTCTCTCGACCATGATGGCGGAGATTTTCTTTGAAATAGTGGTCGTGGCCTCGGAAAGGAAATCGCTATAGCGCAAAATCCTCTCTCGGCGGCGACCGCCCTGGTATTC
>CAZPAK010000120.1:0-2218 GCA_964584605.1 uncultured Gammaproteobacteria bacterium | reverse complement strand
ACTGGCGCAATTTTTTTGATATTTTTAAGATTAAGCTGGCTTTTTGGCAAGCGTTTTTTTTGCTGCTGAAAGAAAGGCCGGCGGCCGTTTTGTCGGCCGGGTCCTTTGTGGCCGTGCCGGTGGTTTGGGCGGCTTGGCTTTTGCGCATACCATGCCTAGTCCATCAAATGGACATTAGGCCCGGTCTGGCCAATCGTCTCATGACTCCTTTCACTCGGGTTATCACTGTCACTTTTGAAAAATCCTTGGCTGATTACGGGAAGAAAGCGGTGTGGACCGGGAATCCGCATCCAATTACGAATTACGAATTACGAATTACGAATGATGATGCAAGGAAGGAATTCGGTTTGAGTTCGGATCTGCCGGTGGTTTTGGTCATAGGCGGGGGGACGGGGGCGCAGGCTATCAACGATCTACTGAAGGACAGCATCAAGGGGTTGTCGTCTTTCTGTCAGGTGGTTCATTCGACCGGCAAGGGTAAGGCCGTGGAAATCGCCGATAAGAATTATCATGGTTATGAATTTTTGAACCAGGATCGACTGTTCAAAGTGCTGTCAATTTGCGATCTTGCCGTCACCCGGGCCGGAATCGGCACCTTGACCGACCTGGCCGCTTTCAAAAAACCAGCCATAATAATTCCGATGCCCAATTCCCATCAAGAGGACAATGCCGAATATTTCGCCGTTAAGGGTGCCGGACTGTATTTGAAACAGAAAGAGCTGACGCCGGAGAAATTGGTCCTTTCCATCAAAGATTTTCTTTTCGATGACGATGGTATGCTGGGGCGAGCTTCGAAGAACATCGGCTTGATAATGAAGGAGGGGGCGGCGAAGGCGGTGGCCGATCTGGCCGTCGAAAAAATGTTGAAAAAATAAAATCATCTATGGATCTGTCGAAAATCAAAAAAGTATACATGATCGGTGTTAAAGGGGTGGGCATGACCATGCTTGGCCAATTTTTGTCGTCCAAGGGCGTTGAAGTTTCGGGTTCCGACACCGCCGAGGTCTTCATGACCGATCAGGTTTTGGCCAAATTTGGCATCAAGGTCAATCAAGGCTTCAACGCGGCCAATGTGCCGAATGATGTCGATTTGATCATATATTCTTCGGCCTACAACCCGACGACCAATGTCGAGGTGGCCAAGGCGCTCTCGAGCAAGGTCAAGACTTTGACCTATGCCGAGGTTTTGGGCGAAGTCTTCAATCGAATGTATGGCATAGCAGTCTGCGGATCGCACGGCAAGACGACGACCACGGCTTGGCTCGGCTATGTCATGTGGAAATCCGGCCTTGAGCCGAATGTCTTGGTCGGGGCGCGCGTGGAGCAATTCGACGGCGCCGGCGTCTTCGGGAATTCGGACTATATGGTCATCGAGGCTGATGAGTATCAGAATAAGTTGAAGCATTACAATCCGAAGGGTGTATTGCTGAACAACATCGACCATGACCACCACGATTTCTATCCGACGCTCGAAAGCTACATTCAGGCCTTCACTGATTTCATGGCCAAGCTCCCCAAGGGCGGGTTTTTGGCGGCCAACTTCGATGATGAGCATATAGCTAAGACGGCCAACGTCAATTGCCGTGGCAAGGTCTTGTCCTATGCTTTGGAGCGCGAGGATGTGAATTATTTCGCCTACGACATCAGGCAGCAAGGCTTGAAGCAATATTTCAAAGTCAGATATGCGGATTCTTCTGACTTGAGCCTCGTCGAGGACGCGGTCAAAATCCCTGGCGAGGATTTTGCCGCTCGGGTCTCGCCTACGCTCTCCGCCAAAGGCGGAAACCTGCTCGCTTCGGCTGCGACACGCCCCTCCAAGGCTCAAGTCGGAGGTTTGGCCGGCGGCGAAGATTTGGGGGATTTCTCCATTTCACTCTTAGGTAGGCACAATATATACAATGCTTTGGCGGTCATAGCGACTTGCGTCGAGCTGGGAGTGGAGCTTCGCGACATTCGCACCCATTTGGAGGGTTTCACCGGCGCCGACCGCCGTATGAGGGTGATGGGAAAATTCAAAGGCGCCACCATCATCGACGATTACGGACATCATCCGACCGAGATCAAGACCACTCTGGCTGGTCTGCGGGCCGCCTATCCGAGAGAGAGGATAACAGCCGTCTTCCATCCGCACACCTTCACTCGCACCAAGGCTTTGCTCGACGATTTCGCCGCCAGTTTCGGCGATGCCGACAAGGTGATCGTTTTGAAAATATATGGT
>CAZPAK010000119.1:0-2243 GCA_964584605.1 uncultured Gammaproteobacteria bacterium | reverse complement strand
AGACTGAAGGCCGAGGCTCCTTTGGAGATCAAGGCTGAGGTCTTGGAGGCGGCCAACGGCCAATCGGCCAAAGCGGCCATCGAGGTTCCGGGCGGCGTCGTCGAGACGGTGCTGATGAAGCACGAGGGCAGGAATACGGTCTGCGTCTCTTCGCAGCTCGGTTGTAAATTGGCTTGCAGTTTTTGTTACACCGGTCGCCATGGATTCGTCCGCGACTTGGATTCCTACGAGATAGTTCAGCAGGTCTTGCTCTTCTCTCGCATCTTGAAGAAGACGGAAGAGCGCGTCTCCAACATCGTCTTCATGGGCATGGGCGAGCCGTTCTTGAACTATGACGAGGTTATGAAGGCCATCCGTTTCTTCAACGACGAGGACACCTTCAATATCGGCGCCAGGAAGATCTCCGTCTCCACCGTCGGCATCATCGATGGAATCAAGAAGTTCGCCAATGAGCCTTTGCAACTCAACTTGGCCGTCTCTTTGCACGCCCCGAACGAGGGCATCCGCAACGAGATCATGCCCATCTCCAAGAATTATCCTTTCAAATCTTTGCTCAAGGCCGTCGCCGATTACATCAACAAGACCAACCGCAAGGTCATGATAGAATATGTGCTCTTGAAGCATATCAACGATTCCGAGGAGAATGCTTTGGAGCTGGCCGATGTCCTGATCACCGAACTGGGAAGGTTGTTCACCGTCAATTTAGTGAATTACAACCCCACCGGAAAGTACAAGCCGGCCGACAAGGAAGACATCGCCGCCTTCAAGCGCGTTCTGGAGAAGGAAGGCATCGAGGTCGTCCAGCGCCATAAGTTCGGCGCCGACATCAAAGCCGCTTGCGGACAGTTGGCGCGGGAAATTAGCAATTAGCAATTAGCAATTAGCAATTAGAACAACTCCTAAAAGGGGTTGTTTTTGTATAAATAAAAAAGCGCCGCACCTCTCTTGAGGTTTGGCGCTTGAAGATTCATTCGACTACGATCTTTTGGGACGAGATTGAGACCTTCTTGCCGTGAAGCTCGAAGGGCCTCTCTTCCCCCAGTGAATCGTATCTGATGGCGAAATAGTGAGAGGTCTTCTTCGTGACCATCTTCCCTTTGACCGACGTCCTTCTGGTGTTGGTCAGGGTGAAGAGCAGAGAGTCGTCGAGCCGCTCGTGGCACTTGATGACGCCGCGCATCGCCGGGAACTTGGCCAGGTATTTCTTCGGTCCGACGCCGTTCACGATGACTTTGTAGACAGTGCAGGCGATCACTTCGGCCATAACTTTTTCTCTCCATTCTTGTTGACAATGAACAGTTCGCTGCTTGTCACGCATACGGTCTTGCCGCACAGTTCCATTCCCATTGTCCTCTTTTGCGAGGGCCAGGGGCGGAAAGCTATATGGACGAACCTTTCTTCATCCTGGTAGATGTCCAGATCGACGAAGAAGGCGTTCCTCCCTAAGGAAAAGGTCTTTACCGCCCTTACTTGCCCCAGGAATTCTTCCTCCATGACGGGAAAGACTATCAGGCGGTCGTAGCTGCCGTTCCTTGAAGGTTCAACCTTCATGGTTTTGCCTATGTCGTCTCCGCTCGTCCGTCCAGTGACCTTTTTGGCCAGCAATATTTTGCCGTGGCCGTTTTTGATCACCTGATGGGGGAGTGAAACACCGTTCAAGTTCTCTTGAAAATCGATGACTTCCCCTTGAAAAGCCTCGAATTCTGTCTTGATGCCGAAATAGACCATCGAAAATCCTCCTTTGATGGTTGTTTTGGTTTGAAAGACCCTGGTTTGACCCGGGTGTAACTTTGTTTTATTTTAGGCTAAAATAGCATTTTTGTCAATGCCACAAGAATCAAAAAGGCGAAACATCCAAAGACGATGTCCCGCCTTGTCAGCCTATTTCCTCGATGAACGGTTCGCCCATCTTGGGCCGGCCTTTGATGATGACGGTTTTGCCTCTCAGTCCGGCCAGTCTTTCCTCCAGAAGATGTATGGCCAAATCCGATAAGAGTATCTCTGTCTTTTGGCCGTTTTCAGGCTCTATTATGACGACTAAGGCGGTGGCTGTGCCGAATTCCTTGGCGGCGACATCGATGACTCGCCCTTTGATGTCGTGGATATCGGCCACTTGCCAGATCAAATCCATTCAGGCCCCCTCTCGATGAGGTTCGAATCTGTAAAGAGCTTATTAATATATATTTAATTTTTGATCTTTTGTCAATTTGTCTGGGGGCTTTTTGGGGTATATACTATTATAT
>CAZPAK010000118.1:0-2259 GCA_964584605.1 uncultured Gammaproteobacteria bacterium | reverse complement strand
AGCGCGGCGAAATGAGAAATCCCTTAAAGATTTTAAAACCTTGAAGCGATTTCTCGCCCTCGCAAACCTCGGGCTCGAAATGACAAAAAAATAATTCTTAATTCTTAATTCTTAATTTGCTCAAAATGTGTTCCACTACTCCCAAATTCCTCTCGTAGTCCATCCTCATCGGCCCCAATATGCCGAGCATGCCGGTCTGATTGCCGTGGCGATACTTGGCCAAAATCGAACCGCAAAAATTGCCGAAAGGATTCTCCTCGCCGATCAGAATCTGCGGCTCCTCGCCCACCTTCTCAAAGACCTGGTCGATGATCTCGTCCATGCGGTCGATGACCGCGGAGATGTTATAGACCAAGCCGGAATTGGCGAACTCGGGCTGTTGGAACAAATTGGAAAGGCCGGTGTAATAAAGATTGTTCTTATGAAAGGCCCAGAACACGGCGCTGTTGGTGATGGCGGCCAGGGCCTTGGCGGCCTCGCGCAAGGACGATTCCTCAAAATCAACTAAGCTGTCATCCAAATCCTTAAGCTCTTTCTCGCGCAGCTTCTTCAAGTGCTTTTGGCCCTTTTGCAATTCTTCCAAAAAAAGATTATAGGCCTTCTCAGTCGGAACGCGCCCGGCCGATGTGTGGGGCTGCATGATGTAGCCCTCCTCTTCCAGCTCGGCCATGACATTGCGGACCGTGGCCGAAGAACAATTAAGCTTGCATTTCTCCACCAAAAAAGACGACCCGACCGGCGAACCGGTAGAAACATGTTCTTTGACTATGACCTCTAAGATATCTTTTTTTCTGCCTTCCATAAAGATGTTTGGGAGGGTTTTATTTTCTTTCAAGACCATTTTAACGCTATTAGCACTCCCGTGTCAAGAGTGCTAAATTTTAGACGATTTAAGAATCAAGATTTATGATTTATCCTCTCTAAAGCCTTAAATCTTAATTCCTAAATCTTAAATCATCTCCAAAAAAACGAACATTTACTACAAACAAAAACAGCCCCCTCCGGCAGGAAGGAGCTGTTCATTGCTTAGTCGGCGCTGATAGCCTGAACCGGACAGCTTTCGATGGCGTTCATGGCGCAATCGCTCTCGCCCATCGCCTCAGCCTTGCCGTCGTCGGCCATGGTGAAGCTGGAAGGGCAGACACCGGCGCAAGCGCCGCAACCGACGCAGAGATTCTTATCGATTTTTATGGACATAAAAATGATTTAATTTTTAAGCCGGCTTTCAGTTTAGCAGAGAAGAGGGAAAATAGCCAGGACTGGGCGAAAAAAATAAAAAAGCCCTGCCATGACAGACAGAGCTCGATGAAACGAAGTTAGGAGAAAAAGATCGATAAGACCTTCTTTATGGAAGACAAATTGCCAGCAGTGGCTTGAAGGCCTTCGATGATCCGCAAAAGATCTTCTTTGGCCTCTTCAAAGGCCTTTTCCCGCCTTGACGACACAAACAGCTTGATGGCGGCCGGCAGTTTTTCCATGACAATCGACGATTTTTCTTGGGATTCGATGCAATCCAGAGCCAAAGATTTGGCGCAACGGAAAGCCATGTAATCTTCGCCATTGGCTTCAAGGGCTGAAACAAGATTTTTTCTAAGCTGCTGATTCTCCAAGGAGAACTGCAAAACCTGGTAAAAAATCTCTTTGGCCCTCGCTGGCCGCGAGGCCCGCAGGTGGGCCAGCCCCTCTTTGGCCATTTCTTCTATGGCAAGATCCATATTCCGACGGACCGAACTAACAAGCATCGATCCATTCTGGCCAATCTTCATCAGACTCCTTAGAACGACATAAAAAAGCTGAAGAGCCTGCCAGGCCTTGCCCTTTTTGAGGCAAAGGACGCCTTGAACATTCAAGACCACGACATCGCCCGGATCAAGGGCGAAGGCCCGATTGATCAGCAAAGCCCCCTTATTCAAGTCACCCCTGGCAAGGCACTCATAGCCATCATCGGCCAAACGCCTGGCTTCATCGTTAATACTCATAGTGCACCTCGTTTTTTGTTCGTTTTTGAAAAGAGCCCTCCACCCCTTGCGGGGCGATAAACTTAGTTTATTATATACTCAAACATTTTTATAATTTTGTCAAGGCCAATAAAACCAAGAAAAACGAGCTTTTTTCAGGGCCAATTGGCTGACTATTGACAAAATAATGAAAATATGATACTATTCTACGATTAAGAGCCAAAGTCTGAAACTTAGCCAAAAGGCTCTAAATCAGGAACTTTGACAATCAAAAACAAAAAACTTTTCACTTCTTATAAGG
>CAZPAK010000117.1:0-2288 GCA_964584605.1 uncultured Gammaproteobacteria bacterium | reverse complement strand
GTCGCGATGGTGATCAGTATCATTATTATTCCAATGCCGATCAGCGCAAGGACACTTTGAACGCTTTCAGCGGTTCCGGCACCTATTATGTCCGCGTCTGCGAGTACCTCGGCGGCAAGTGCGGCAAATACTCCAATCAGATCACCATCCAGCTCGGAGACAAGACTTCGAATGTGGAAGAGGGCGATGAGTCTGATGAGACTGTTTCCAATGCCGTGAATTCCATCACTTTGCGTGCCGGCGCCAACGGCGTCTTGGAATGGACTGTCGATGGCTATTCTGGCAATGGTTTCAAGGTCGTTTGGTCCAAGAATTCGAACCCGACCTATCCGACTCGTTCCGGCGATCAGTATCATTACTATTCCAATGCTTCAACTCGCCGTGACACCGTCGATGCCTTCAATGGCGCCGGCGCTTACTACGCCAGCGTCTGCGAATACTTGGGTGGCAAATGCGGCAAGTATTCCAATCAAGTGACCGTCCAGCTGGCCGGCGAGGAGAAGCCGACCGAGGTCGAGAAACCGGCCGCCAACAGTGTGACCGCCATCGTCTTGAAGGGTTCGGGCAATAATATTTCCTGGGAGGCCAATGGTTATAGCGCTCAAGGATTCAAGGTCGTTTATTCCAAGACTTCCGGCCCAACTTATCCTTTGCGCGACGGCGACAGATATAACTACAAGTCCAATCCGAACTCCAATTCCGATTTCATCAGCCCTTATTTCGGCGCCGGCACTTATTATGTCCGCGTCTGCGAATACTTGGGTGGCAAATGCGGCGTCTATTCCAACGAGATCAGCGTCGCCTTGGGCAGCCCGGAGGCCAAGCCGGTCGTGGAGATGGAAAAGATCCGTGAGAATGCCGACAACCTCTATAACAACAAGATCGACCAGCTTTTGGCCGAGATCAAGTCTCTGCGCGACTTGGTCAAAGAGCAGCAGGCTCAGATCAATCATTTGATGAGATTGAAGGAGGGCTTGGCTCAGACCATCAACTCCGCCGTCGAGAACGCCATCAAGAACTTCATCGCCTACGGCGTCGATGACAACACCAAGAAGCTCGGCGAGGGCGAGCGCGCTGCTGTCATGTATTCCTTCAAAGAGGCTTACAACAAGCTTCCTGAGACCCAGGATGAGATAGAGGAGGCCATCAAAATCGCCAACGGCCGCTTCCCGTCCATCGTCTCCGAGGAAGCGGAAAGCCAGGCCAAGGCTCAGTTCAAGAAGATCTATCTGCGCGATGCCGACATGGGCGACGCTCATGACGTCGCCGCCATCAAGGTCATGGCCTACGGCCTTAGGCAGAAGGCTGAGAATCGCAACCTCAAATCCGAGGCCGCGGCTCTTAAGACCTTCAAAGCCATCTTCAAGAAATTGCCTCAGACGACCGAAGAGTGGAATGCTTTGCAGGCCATCACTTACTCCGGAGCCACCAGGTAGAAATCGATCCAAAAGGATGATATAATCAAAAGCGGGAACGACCTTATGTCCTCCCGCTTTTTGATAATAATAAAAAACATATGAATTGGCTGGACCTTGTTTTGATAGCCATCATGATCGCCTTCGTTTGGCGCTGATTTTGGCTGGGCTTCATCAAGACCTTCGGGTCTTTCGTCGGGCTCGTCGTCGGCATCGTAGTCGCCAGCTATGCCTATGACAGGCTTTTTTCCTTGATAAAGCCGGCATTCTTCGGTATGGACAACATCGGCCGGCTGATATGTTTTTTCCTGCTTCTGGCCGTCTTTTCCAGGATCGTCTATGTCATCTTCGTGGCCTTGGACAAAGCCTATGACTTTATCTCTATCATCCCTTTCCTGGGTTCGATAAACAACATGGCCGGAGCGATCTTGGGCGCCTTGGTCGGACTTTTGTTCTGCGGGATAGCGGTTTATATCGGGGCGAGATTCTTGCCGGCGGACGGTTATTTGGGAAAGACTTTGGTGGAGTCGCAATTCGCCCCGTATTTCGTCTTGGCGGCCAAGATATTCTCACCACTCTTGTCTTCCGGCTTAAAAGCTCTTAAAACATTGATCAGATGAAAAATATAAAGATCGATTTGGACGATCCTAAGAAGGGGGATATAGATGAAATCGTCTCTGAACTTAAAAAAGGGAGGGTGATGGCCTATCCGACTGACACCATCTATGGTTTAGGTTGCCTATCTTCAGACATTAAGGCGATCAAGAGGATCCGTAGCATCAAAGAAAGGGGCGACGACAAACCGATGCTGGTCTTGGTCGAAGGTTTTTCCATGCTTTCCAAGTATTTTTATGTGGATAAACGCCAAATCAC
>CAZPAK010000116.1:0-2350 GCA_964584605.1 uncultured Gammaproteobacteria bacterium | reverse complement strand
AAATTTTATCTTCTTCATGGCAAAGAAGCACATTCTTAAAAGCAGCCAGCCATGTTTGAAGCGTGAAATATTTGTTTCACCATAAACCCTGGCCTGATAGCGTATCGGCAAATCGATGATCTTCAAATTGAGCTTCGAGGCCCCGAAGAGCAGATCGAAGTCGCCGAAAGGGTCGAAGTCGCCGAAAAATTTGCGATTGGCCTTAATTCTCTCGTAATCAGACCTCCATAGCACTTTAGTGCCGCACAAAGTGTCTTTTATCCTCTGCTCCAAAAGCCAAGAGAACATCAAGCTGAAGAACTTATTGCCAAAGACATTCAATAAGCGCATCGCTTGATCCTCCATTTGATAGACCAAGCGGCAACCGTTGATGAACTCGGCGCTGCCGGAGACCATCGCTTCATAAAAACGAGGCAAGTCTTCCGGACGAACCGTCAAATCAGCGTCCAATATCATCAAAATATCACCGGAAGCGGCATCGAAGCCTTTGCGAACGGCGTCGCCCTTGCCCTTGCCGTCCTGCTTTATGATCTTGATGTCCATTTGCGGATAGGCAGCTTTGACGCGCTCGATCTCCGACCAGGTGTCGTCGGTGGAATTGCCCTCGACGAAGATTATCTCGGTATGACTGCCCATCTTCGGCACTCTTTTAACGGCCGATTCGATATTGCCTTTCTCATTGCGCGCCGGTATCAAGACTGAGACCGAGGCTGAGATTTTGGCTGCCGGGCGAGGACGGGCTATGAAATACTTGGTCAGACACAAGCCTCTCAAAAAAGGCAATTTGGCCAAATAACGGTTGCATATCGGAGCCAGAACCGGAATATTCTTGGGCAGCAACAATCGTCCTCCGCTCTTAACGACTTCGAATCCGGCCAAATAAAGCAAATTCTCTATATCGCTGTCAGAGAGCCAGTTCTGCATGGGATTGGGCATCTTCAACTTCAATCTCTCCGCCAAAACCAACAACGGCTCCCATAGATAATTATAGGTCGTAATGACCAGCTTCGTCTTGGGGTGCGATCGCTCTCGCAAGGATGATAAAAAAATTTGCACATCATCCAAATAACCGACGAGATCGGAAATAACTATATAATCATAGCTTCTTTCCCCCAAGGGCAATGTTTCGGCATCTTCGACTTTCAAATCCAGGCCGGGATACTTTCTCAGGCCCTCGGCTATCATGGCCGGGGAAAAATCTATGCCGCGAATATCAGGATTGTCTTTGGCCAGCCAAGCCGTAGTCTCGCCAGTGGCGCAACCGACATCCAAAACCGAACAGCCGGCCGGAATCAAGAATCGCAAAAACCCCTTGATGTCATCATGATAATAAGAGTTGCGTTTTCGCCAAGCGTCTCGCTCGGGGGCGATTCCATTGAAAAAATCCTTAATTCGATCTTTGTTCATGGCTTTGGCCGTCAACCGCCAAGGATGCATCGTCTTTGCGATAGACAAAATATTTATACAGGAAAAAATTCCAACTCACCATCAAAGCTATCGATACCAAACGCACCAGGCGATAATCGAAGCCCAGCTTATCATTGAAAAAATACATCATAGCCACAGCATATGCATAATCGAAGGCTAAGACCACGAAATATCTGGCTAATTGTCTTTTTGTCTGATGGCCTGAGCCGAAAGACCAGTATTTGTTGGCAGTGAAAATAAAAGCTATGGAGACGATTTGGCTCAAGGCCGTCGCCCAAACCGGCTTGATTCCGGCCAGCTCCTTTATGGCCACCAACAGAAAAAAATCTATTACCACGCCCAAAATGCCGACCAAAAAATATTTGGCGAACTGCTTTTTGAGTGACCAAAAATAATTGAAAATCTTTAAAAACATAAAACAGTCACCTTATGACCAGGCGGCATTCTTTAAAACTTAATTCTAACAAATAATCCTCTAAAAATAAAGGTTTTTAGGCCTTATTTTTACAACCGGTCAAAACCTGCTATTATTAAGGAAAAGTATGAGAGTACCAATAAGAAAAGCCGATAAGTACCTACGCCCCAAGACCGATGGTCATATGACCGAGGCCAAATATTTGGAATTGGCCTTAGAACTCGAGAAGTTGACCAAGCGCGTAAGGCCGAGATTGACGGAAGAGGTGAAGAAATACGCCTCCGACGGCGATTTTTCCGAGAATGCCGCCTACCAGATAGCCAAGGGCAAGTTGCGCGGAATCAACTCCCGCATCACCGAGATAGAAGAGTTATTGAAACGAGCGGAGATAATCAGGCCGCAAAAAGGATCGTTGACCGTCGCGCTCGGCGGCACGGTCACAGTCGAAGTGAGTGGCAGGCAAAAGACCTTCCAGATATTGGGCGGCGCCGAAAGCGACCCCTCTTC
>CAZPAK010000115.1:0-2366 GCA_964584605.1 uncultured Gammaproteobacteria bacterium | reverse complement strand
AGGTGGTGGCGACCGGAATGGGGGATTATTATGGTTCTTCGACCAGTTCGGCCGTCGGACCGGTGGCGGCTTTGGTCGTCGGCGACAGTTATCAAGGCGGAAAAGTGGCCTACATACTCGCTCCCGGTGATTCCGGTTATGATGCCGGCACCCAGCATGGATTCATAGCGGCGGCCAGCGATCAGAGCGCCGGCGCCACTTGGGGTTGTTATGACACTTTCATCGTCGGCGCCGACGGTTCATCGATCGGTACGGGAGAGCAGAACACTATAGATATAATGGCCGGTTGTTCCTCTCCCGGCATAGCCGCCAGAATATGCGGCAATCTATCTTTGAACGGTTATAGCGATTGGTATCTGCCATCTGTCGACGAATTGAATCAGATGCGTTTGAATCGCGTCGCCATCGGCGGCTTTGAGGACGCTTATTATATGAGTTCGACCGAGGTCAGCGATACCGGCGCTTGGCGGCAGGATTTCACTGACGGAACCTTGCAGAGCGAGGACAAGATTGATACGGCCAGGGTGCGCGCCATCAGGTCTTTCTGATGAAAGCGTTGGTCATGACACTGCTGTTCGCATTCCTATTCTTCGAGTTCGCCAAGCTCAGTTCGAAGATGATGTGAGCGTGGAGAGAATGATCCAAAAGATGTCCATTCGAATGCCGTCTTCCAAGTAAAGATGTTTTTAAGGAAAATAAAAAAGCCCCGATCGACGGCGATCGGGGCTTTGTCGTTAAAGAGCGAAAATGTCTCCATTCTTTGGTATGACGACCTTCGATCCATCCATCTCCAAAGTTTGCATCAGCTCGACTTTCAAATCCAAGGCGCCTTTCTTTTCGCCGTGGAGCAAGAAGACCTTGTCGAGCGTCTCGCGGCTGTTGTCGAAGGCCTTTTTGGCGTATTCACAGAGGAAGTCGCCGTCGGCATGGGCGGAAAAGCTCTCGAAGACGACGATATCGGCTTTGACCGATATCTCCTCTCCGTTCATTCTGACCAGGGGCCAGCGTTCTTTGATTTTTCTTCCCAAGCTGCCTTCGGTCATATAGCCGACCAAGCAGACGGTCGTCTCCTTCTTGGCCAGATTGCGCCGCAGATGTCCGCGTACCCTTCCGGCGTCGCACATGCCGGAGCCGGCGACCACTATGTATGGACCGTCGGCGTCGAGCAGAGCGGAAGAATCCTCGGGACTGGTGACCAACTTCAACCATGGATTGCGTTCCGGGCAGAAGGGGTTGAAGGATAAGTCGTCCTGTCCCCTGAAAAGACCGGGCGAATGCCAGCTTTCCGAGAAGACCGCCGTTATTTTGGTGGCCATCGGCGAATCCAAGAAAATGGGTATCCTTGGTATGTCGCCTCTGTCCATGTGCTTCGACAGCAGATAGACTATCTCTTGCGTCCTTTCCAGCGCGAAGGAGGGGATGATGACTTTGCCCTTCTTGGCCGCGGCCGACCTTACGACTTCAAGCAGCCGGGAGATCTCTTGCTCGCGCTGCGGATGGGTCCTTCCGCCATAGGTCGATTCGGTGAACCAGTGATTGAGAGGCTCTTTGATGAATTTCGGCGGCGGCAGGATTATCCCGTCGGCTCGCCCCAGGTCTCCGGCGAAGCCGAGATGGAGCGTCTGCCTTCGGCCTTTGACTTTGATGACGCAGATCGCGCCGCCAAGGACATGTCCCGAAGGATAGAACTTCAAAAAGACCTCTTTCTTCAGCCGTATCCAATCCTCATAGTCGTAACCGCCGAGTTTGACCAGTTGGCATGTCTGTTGGACGTGCTTGATGGTGTAGAGCGGCTGACTTAGCAGGCTCGGTCGCGACTTGGGCCGGTCCTTGAAGCGCCTGCGGTCGCAAGGAGATTCTTTCCTCCTTGCCTCCCTTATCCTCTTGTTCCTGAAGATCGCCTCATGCGATTGGATCTTGGCGTTGTCTTCGAGCATGATCGGCAGCAACCTGGCCGTTTCCTTAGTGCAATATATTCTGCCGTCGAAGCCGTTCTTGACCAAAAGCGGCAATCTTCCGCTATGGTCTATGTGCCCGTGCGTCAGAATGATGGCATCGATCGATGTCGGGTCGAGCTCTTGAAGTATCCTAAGATTCCTTTCCAACACCTCGCGAAAGCGGCACTGAATCAGTCCGGCGTCGACCAGAAAACGATATCTGGCCTTGGCGATGGCTATCTGTAAGAGTATGCACGATCCAGTCAAATTGTCTCCGTCGGCCACTCCGCCCAAAAATTGGGCGCTTGCGCGAATGTCCATTGAGGCTCCTTATGTGAAGGGTTTGTTGTGATTTCTTTTGTTAAGGTTCGACATTTAATTATCCGCCTAAAAGCGATTAAGTTCAAGGGCTGTGGCGCAGTGGTCTTA
>CAZPAK010000114.1:0-2367 GCA_964584605.1 uncultured Gammaproteobacteria bacterium | reverse complement strand
GCCGTCATCATCAATTCCGAGGGAGAGCTGGCCGCCGCCTCGAATGTGGCCAAGGCCGCGGAGATACTTTCGGTCGCCCCGGGCGCTTTGCATTTAAGGACCTTGCAAGCCATTAACGACATTTCTTCCGACCAATCGAACACTGTGTTGTTCGTGACTCCGGCCGAAATACTCCGCGCCTTCGACGGATTCACCAAAAAGATCAACAAAGAGTAAAGCCTTTCAATGAAAGAACCATCGCCCGAAGGCGGTGGTTCTTTTGTTTTTTCGGCTTCTATCCCTTGGCCGCGGTCAGTCCCCAGACAAGCTTGGCTCCGGCCGATTTTAGGGTTTTGGCGGCCTCTTCCATGGTGGAGCCGGTGGTCAGCACATCGTCTATCAATATCAGTCGGCGCCCGGAGATGTCCGCTCCTTGATAAGAGAAACAGCCTTGGACATTTTTCAGTCTTTGCAAACCTTTCATTTTAGCTTGAGGGCGATGGTTCTTTTTTCTGATCAGACCGGATGCCTTCTGCCAGCCGAATTCCCTGTTTAAAATATCGGCTATCAGAGCCGATTGGTTGAAGCCTCGCCATTTTTCCCTTTTGTGATGCAGTGGTATCGGCAAGGACAGCCACTTCCCGGACAGCAAATGATGGTTTTGCGCTTTTAAGGCGCAAGCCATGTGGCTTGCTATGGTCTGGCTCAGGGCCGGTATGAGGGAGTATTTGAAGGTCTTGATCAAAGACATGAGCTCTCTTTGCTTATAGTCGCCGGCGCAAAAACATCCATCCAAAGAATGCTTTTGGCGGCATGGCGCGCAGGTCGCTCCTGTCAGGTTGATCGATTCGCAAAAAACGCAGGTTTGTCGGGGCTGGATTTCCAGGCGGCGGCGACAGTCGGGGCAAAACCATTCATCGTCCTTTCCGCATCCCAGGCATTCGATCGGGAACATGAGGTCAAGCAGGAAGTCCTTCATTGAGATTAAAAATCGGGAGCAAGTCCCGATTTTTTATGGTCATTTTATTTCTATCTTGTGCATGAACGAGTCTTGGGAATCGGTGAAGTAAAGATTTTTTCCGTCTTGGCTGATCACCAAGTTGTTCATGTTATAATTTCCTTCCGGTATGGCGACCAGCTCCTTTTCTCCACTTCTGACATTTATCCGGAAGAGGTTGTCGCGAGTGTTTTTGGCCATTTCCGGAAACAGTCCGGAGCCTTCTTCCAGGTATTCCGGAACTCCGCAGTACATGGTTTCCTTATCGGCAAAAGTGCATTTGGAGGCCCAAGTTTGGATATTTAATTTTTTGCGATTGGAGCCGATGGTGTCAGAGTCGGCGTCCACGACCCATAATTCCGGTTTCATCTCGCCGCTGAGTTCATAGACGCTGTAGGCCAGGCGCTCGCCGTCCTTGGCCCACATCGGATCGAATCCTCGGCCTTCGACGATGGTCGATTTGAAGTTCTCTTTGTTCTGTCCGACGAAGAAGACCTCTTGGCGGTTGAAGTCCAGGTCCTTGGTGTACATAGCCACTATCTTTTCGTTCGGTGACCAGGACGGAATGACTTTGTAGGCGTTTTTACCGATGAACTCCAGGGGCTTAGACCCTGATCCGTCATCATTGGATATGGCCAGCCAGCGATTTTCGACATCTAGGCCGATGCTTTTCATTATGAGTTTGTCGCCTTGGGGGGAGAAATCGAAATCCTCCCAATGTTTGGGTAGGGTGGCTTGTTTGCCGGTGTTGAAATTATAGACGATGTTCGATCCGTCCGGATATTCGAGGACGGCCTTTTGACCGGTCGGCGACCAGGTTATGTTTTCGACATTGTGGAAAACTTTATCCGACAAGGCCACTGCCTGGCCGTCGGCGTTGAGCCGATAGAATTTGCCATCGCTGCGGTTGTAGTAGTTTATGTCGTTGCCATTGGCGTCCAGAACCGGTTTCAGGACCGGCGCTTCCGAAACTTTTGGAGATTTGGTCAGACCTCCTTCGGCTTTTTCTGAGGCCTCTACGATTTCTTCTGTTGTCGGCACCCCTCCTTCTCCGCCAGGTTCTGTGATTATTTGGCCGGGTCCTTCGGGTGACGGAGTGAGCCTTCCGCCCTGTCCGGTCGTGGTTGGCTGTTCCGGCGGTTCGGCGGTGAATGAAGGTTTGAAGAAATAAAGATATAGGAGATAGGCGATGCCGGACACGAACAAAAGAAAGGTCAGTATCAGAAACACCCGTTTGTATTTAACGAAGAAGTTCATATTTTTTGGTTAATGGCCGGTCGGGACAAGCGGGGTGATTTCACCTTTGTTGTCCGCCTGGTCTTGTGCTATAATGTATTATATAATAATGACGGATATATTTCAAAGGCGATAAAAAAATAGATCTATTATGT
>CAZPAK010000113.1:0-2370 GCA_964584605.1 uncultured Gammaproteobacteria bacterium | reverse complement strand
AACCACACACCCCGCCCCTCGACAAGCTCGGGACACCCCTCTCAATAGAGGGGATTCTCACTTCAATTATGACACACCCGCCCCTCGACAAGCTCGGGACACCCCTCTCAATAGAGGGGATTCTCACTTCAATTATGACACACCCCGCCCCTCGACAAGCTCGGGACACCCCTCTCAATAGAGGGGATTAAGAGGCCATCATCACATCTTGTCCTTGTACTTGTTGTACAGGAAGGAAGAGCCTAAAAGTATGCCGCCCAAAGAGATATAGGATATCATGCGATAGCCGGTCTCCAACTCGGAAGTGTCGTACAAGAAGACTTTGAGCAGGGTGAACAGCAATATGCCGATGCCTTGGTAGCGGGAATCCTTGTCCTTGAAGATGAAGCCGCAGACGATCAGCGCCAGAGCCAGGACCGCCCAACCGATGGACACCCAATAGCCGTCCAACTCCAGAACGATCGCCAAAAAGACCAGAATAACACCCAGCCATTGATAGATCGACGGCAAACGGCCCTCATCTCCTGCCAAAAGATCCTTTTTGAACCGCCAGACGAAAGACGCACCAAGAAATAAGGCTATCGCGACCGAATATGTCAACAAATGATAACTATCCAGCTTGTCTCCGTCCAAATTGACCGAAAGCAGGTCATAGGCAAAGACCTTGAACACGACCAACGATCCGATGGCGACGCCTTGCCACCTGAACTCTTTGAAATCTTTGGCCAGAGGCATCATCGCAACGGCCAAGAACAGCAATCCCCACCACATGGTCAGCCAGTTCAAATTGTCACTGACGCCGGCTTCAATGCCTAACATCACCATGAGCAAAAATGTCGGCGCGATGGCGTAGGCGTAAGGAATGAAACCCCTAAAGGGCTTGAAGATCGAGTCTCGACTGGCCGCCAAGGCGAAATACCCGATCAAAAAGAAGATAGCGGCGGCGGAAAAAGCCAGGAAACGAGTCGATCCCAAGATGTCGTTCAGGGAAAAAGCCGCCAAATCCGTATCGAAGAAAATCACTTTCCAAAAAGTCAGGAATCCCAAGGCGTAGGCGGAAAGCTCCAACGGGCGATATCTGGCCTTCAGCCCGGCAAGAAGCACCACTAACGATAAAACCGACCAAACGATGGTGATCGCCTCCTTATTGAACCAAAGAGGCACGGCAATGGACAAGGCGGCGATGCCAAAATAGAAATAGACATAAGAGGTGACTCTCTTGCCGAAATACCAAGCGGCCCAACAGGCGAAAAGATGGAAAGCTCCGAACAGCAGACAAAAGAGGGCGTCATAATCCCCTGCCCATTCCCTGGCGACCAATATCCCGCAAACGAAGAAAAAAAGCGAATTCAAAATATTGGCGGAGACGACTTTGGCCTCCATTATCTTGTTGCCAGCCAGTTTGGAGGAAAAGATGGTCGATTGCAAGACATAGGACAGAAAGAAAAGAGACAAAAAAGAAATGGCCAAAAGATTCGACTCCGGATTGTCGGCCCGCCAAAGCGAATAGACCAGATAAGAACAGACCACGCCGCCGATGCCGATGATCGGCCATTTTTTATAGGCCACGGTGAATACCAGAGCGACCGTCAGAATGAAATCATAGACCAAGACCATGTTGCCGAAATCACGATTCAAGAGGCAGGTCAAAAATCCCAAAAAGAAGGCCTCGCCGGCTATGACCTGGGAATTGTCGCGAATAGAGAAGAAGATCGCCAGCAAAGCCGTCAAGACCAGCAAGGCTATATCCAGCCCCTGGGTCATGCCCAGAGCCGAACGATAATCCTTGAAGGCATAAGCGGCATAGACCACGAAATAGACGACGGCCAAGCCGCCTCCGGTCAAAACCTTGCCCCAACTGGAATATTTCTTGAAACGCGAAGAGACCTCGCCGGCCAATATCAAGCCGGCGCCGGCCGCGATGCCAATGATGACGCGCCCCAGATGGCTGATCAAATTATTGTCATTGACATACTTGATGAAAAAACCTATGCCGACGACCAGGGCGATTATCCCCAAACGGGAAAAAAGCTTGACGCCGATCCTCTCCTCCAAATTGCCTTCATCCTCCTTCTTCTTTGATTCGACGACTTCCTCGACGAAAACCGGACTCGGGACGCTTTCCGCCTTCTCCTCTTCCTGGACATTCGGAAGGACATTCGGCGCCGACGGAGTTTTCATCGCCGGCGGAACAGGAAGGCCGGCATTGACCAGCAATCTGGCCAAAGAGCCGCTTATGGCCTCATTTTGGCGCTTGAGTTGGTCCAATTGTTGTTGCAAAGATTCTAGTGTTGGCATATTTTTTAAAAATACAAGCCGAAAAGATTACGGCTTGTATTTCAATTCTAACTTATCATCATCGATCACCAC
>CAZPAK010000112.1:0-2431 GCA_964584605.1 uncultured Gammaproteobacteria bacterium | reverse complement strand
AAATAAGATATTGTCAACACCACCCCACAAAACCGGAAAGGTCAAATAAAAAAGGACCGAAAAAGAGACATCCCCTTTCGGTCCATAATGGCCACTCTTTACAGTGACCTTTCTTCGCTTCGCAGCTTCGCGCTACTTCTTCGCTGTTTTGCTCGTGTTCACCGGCCCGGCTCTGCTGGGCACGAAATTGACTGTGATCTTCATCGTGAAAGACTCCGATCGTTTGAGGTTGAACGAGAACGGTCGCCCGCGAGTTCATCGAATGCATCTTTTCGAACGCCTAAGGATCGCTTCTTCTTTGCATTTTGCAATAGATCCTGGAATTCAGATGGACCAATGCTCGGGGCATTACAAGTGCTTGGAAACCTTCCGAAAACAAATCCGCCATCAGGCGAATCGGAAGAACAACGACGATGTCAAAGAACGGCAATCATAACGAATCGCCTCTTTGTCGAATGAATCGAGGCGATCCGAAAATAAGAATCGCTCAATCGATTTTCACTCCCTAGGGAGGGACTCCGGACAGGAAACTGTGACCAGCCACCGAAGACTCGCACCTGGTCGGCGGATATTCCGTTGCGAGATTCCTCGCTCCGGGCATATCGCCTAATACCGCAGGCCGAGCACTTGCCCAACGTCCTCCTTTCCGCTCATGGAAGATCGTCGAATGTTCGCTAAGGGCGTCCGCCACAGTCCTAAAACCATCGAAACCGGCGACGCGAACCATTGACAACGAACGCTTGATACGAAAGATAATGGTCTTTATCAGCATGACACTCCTTTCATTTCCAACGCTCTATGTTTTTAACCTGTTTTCAAGGAACTAAAAAATCATCGAAAGATGACTTTGTAAAAGATAATCCTGAAAAAAGGATATGTCAACGCCCCCTTTTCCACATACCGGGCGACCCCGGGTTTTCAACAATTAGACCACAAAAGAGGCCTTGCTAAAACCGGTCTAGGCGCCTATAATTGTCTTGTTGAGCCAGCAGGAGGGCAAACCACAAAACTATGTCCGGACAAGAAAACTTAGCCAAATTGCCACCACAGAACATCGAGGCCGAGCAATCGTTGCTTTCCTGTGTTCTGATAGATAAGAACGCTGTCGTAAAAATCATAGACAGCCTATCCGACAAGGATTTCTACAAAGACGCCCACCAAACCATCTATCAAGCCATGGTGGAACTTTTCTCCAGGCAAGAGCCGATCGATTCTTTGACGCTAGCGAACAAGCTAGAATCGAAAGGGGTCCTTTCAAAAATCGGCGGAAGAACCTATCTAGCCCAACTGTCAAACTTCGTCACTACAGCTTCCAATGTCGAGAATTACGCTAAGATAATCCAACACAAAGCCACTTTACGAAGACTGCAAACAGCAGCCTCTGAAATATCCGAATTAAGCTTCCAAGAAGACGAGGATGTCGATTTGCTTTTGGACGATGTAGAGAAAAAAATATTCAACATATCACAGAACTACACCAAAACCTCTTTTGTCGGCATCGACAACCTCTTGTCTCAAGCCTTTGAAAGGATAGATGACCTGCACAAGCAATCAGGCAAACTGCGCGGTTTGCCGACCGGATTCAAAGACCTTGATAATCTATTGGCCGGCCTGCAAAAATCCGACCTCATCATCTTGGCCGCCCGTCCTTCCGTCGGAAAGACGACTTTGGCCATGGATATGGCTCGCATGGCGGCAATTTCCTCCAAGGAGCCGGTCGGAGTCTTCTCTCTGGAAATGAGCAAGGAGCAGTTGGTCGACAGGATGCTTTGCGCCCAGGCCAATGTCTCCCTTTGGAAGATGCGCACCGGCAATCTGTCCGACCGCGACAATGACAACGATTTCGCCAAGATCGGCGAGGCCATGGGTCAGCTCTCCGAAGCCCCGATTTTCATCGACGATTCCGCCTCCTGCACAGTCATGGACATCAGGGCCAAGTGCCGCCGCCTGAAGATGGACAAGGGCCTTGGACTGATAATAATCGACTACTTGCAGCTCATGCAAGGGCGAGGCAAATACAGCGACAACCGTGTGCAGGAAGTGGCCGAGATATCCAGAGGCCTCAAAGGCATAGCTCGCGAACTTAATATCCCGGTAGTGGCCCTATCACAGCTCTCCCGCGCCGTGGAAATGGAAAAACCGGCCATCCCGAAATTGGCCCACTTGCGCGAATCCGGATCCATCGAGCAGGATGCCGATGTGGTCATGTTCGTCTATCGCAAGGCTGCCGACCGAAACTATCGCTTCGAAGACCTGACCGACGAAGAGAAACATAGCGCCCAGGTATTCATCGCCAAACACAGAAACGGACCGACCGGCAAGGTCGACCTATTCTTCGATGGGGAGACGACCAGTTTCAAGGGCATGACCAGAAGAGACTATGGCGAAGCACCGCCGGAATTTTAAACTGCTAAAAATTAAAGTATAAAAA
>CAZPAK010000111.1:0-2446 GCA_964584605.1 uncultured Gammaproteobacteria bacterium | reverse complement strand
CCCTCGGGGTCGGCGGCGTGCCGCGCGGAAGGATCATCGAAGTGTTCGGTCCAGAGGCCTCCGGCAAGACCACCCTGGCCCAGCACATCATCGCCGAAGTCCAAAAACTCGGCGGCATAGCGGCCTTCATCGATGCCGAACATGCACTCGACCCGGACTATGCCAAGAAGATCGGCGTGGATGTTTCGAACCTTTTGATATCACAGCCCGATACCGGCGAACAGGCCTTGGAAATATTGGAAACCTTGGTCCGCTCCAACGCCGTGGATGTGGTCGTGGTCGACTCTGTCGCCGCCCTCGTTCCGCAAAAAGAAATCGAAGGTGAGATGGGCGAACAGCATATGGGCCTGCAGGCCCGCTTGATGAGCCAAGCTCTGCGCAAACTTACCGGCATCATCTCCAAGACCAAAACCATCTGCATCTTCATCAATCAGATCCGCAATAAAATCGGCGTCTTCTTCGGCAACCCCGAGACGACCACCGGCGGCAATGCCTTAAAATTCTATTGCTCCGTTCGCATCGAGGTGAGGCGCGCCGCCCAGATCAAACAAGGCGAGAAGATCATCGGCAATCGCGTCAAAGTCAAAGTCGTCAAGAATAAGGTCGCGGCTCCGTTCCGCACCTGCGAATTCGACATCATGTACAACGAGGGCATCTCGCTCTCCGGCGATGCCATCGACCTGGGCACGGAACTGGGCGTGATCAAAAAGAGCGGCAATTCTTATGCCTATGGCGAGACCAAGCTGGGTGTCGGAAGGGAGAACGCCAAACTCTTCCTCAGACAGAACCCTAAGATCTTAAAAGAGATAAAGAAAGAGATAGTCGTGGCGGCCAGAACCAAAGAACAGGCCGAAGAATAAAAAAGAACCGCTCCCGTTTCCGGGGGCGGTTTTTTTGCATCATTAATCCATTTGGACGCTCAGGGTCGAAGATTGGAAGACCTCTTGAAGTCCGGAGACTTTCCATTGCCCTTCGACTTTCTTGAGCGTGAACGTGGCTGTCGATCGCCCTTTGACCGTCAAATTATACTCGCACGGCATTTCAATCTTCTTGTCACCAATATCGACCACTTTGAAACATGACAACAGTCTTTGCTTCAAGGACTCGAATAATGGAGAGGAGACTCTATACTCCTTATATATCCATCTCAGCTGCCAATCGTCATGTTTACTAATGGAGAAATTCTCCATTGAGCCCCAAGAATCAACTGACTGAATGGCATATTCGACCACTGCCGTCTGTCCATCGTTTCTGACTACATTCTTGGACAAGACCTTGGTCGGGGCGATTGGATAGAAGTAAGCCGCCGCGCCACAATGGAACGTCGTCTGGCGCAAAAAACCGACATACTCATCAAGGATCCGTCCAGTCATGCATTTGCGGTAAATGGACTCCAGGCGCCCCTTCAGCCGCTCCTCAGAAGGACTGTCCGGTCCACTCTGATTGTAAGCGTCCATATAAGGTTCAAAAGACGACCAGATATTGTAATAGTCATCGACCGCCCCAAAGGGCGTAGTCCCGGCCAAAAGGGCCGAAAAAGACAACAACAGCATTAAAAAGGGCTTCGTGGCCATAAACTCCTCCTTTTGTTCTGGCCTTTGTCTTAACATTGCAAATTACCAAACAAAACCTCTTAAGTCAAATAAAAAAGAGGGTCGCTTTGCGCGGATCCCCCTTTTTGAAAAAGAGCTTTCAGTCTTCGGAAATCACCATTTTATTGGAGAATGAATCCTTGAGGTCGGTGACCCTCCAGCCGGTGGATGTCCTTCTGAGCCTCATGGTGGCCCTATAATTGGCCTTAGCGTGCACGACCGGGTCTTGAATATGGATCGACGATCCCTCTTGCTCCTGCCAAGCGGCCAATTCGGGCAAAGGACGATCGCCAGTGAGGATGATATATGTATCTATGACTCCACCTCGGTACTCGATCACGGCCGAGGAGTCATCGCTCGACAGGACGCGCGCGGAACCGAACAGGGGCGAGGGCATTGGAAACGCCCAATAAAAGT
Organism: uncultured Gammaproteobacteria bacterium; assembly: GCA_964584605.1. GTDB lineage: Bacteria > Patescibacteriota > Patescibacteriia > Patescibacteriales > WJLG01 > JBAZHE01. The sequence goes on along the minus strand of CAZPAK010000111.1, from coordinate 437 downwards.
CGTCCGTGTTGGCCAATGGCCAACCTTTGGAAAGTCCTTCGCGGACATTCTGTTTGGCGGCCAATAGGGCCGAACCGGACAAAGACCCTTCAAGCATGGAATAGACCTTCTTTTCCAGCATCTCGTTGGTCGGCTCGATGTTCTTTTCGATCAGGTCCTGGGCATAAGAGACCAACTCGTCCGGCATCGCCTCAAGCTTCTTGACGACCGAGAGCGGCGAATCCTGGCCCAGACAGCAACAAAAGGAAGACAGCACCAGCACGGTCAAAAGACCCTTCATATAACGAACCTCCTTAAAGGTTGAATGTAGTTTTATAATGAGCGGAAAACTTAAATACAATTCCTATAGGATAGGACAAAACCATTATTTTGTCAACCAAAATAGGTAATGTGCACACACATATTGCACTTTTTGCTAATCTAGGGGCATATGTCAA
>CAZPAK010000110.1:0-2456 GCA_964584605.1 uncultured Gammaproteobacteria bacterium | reverse complement strand
GGTGGTCCGCCTTTGGCGGAAAAACCTGGTGTCCTAACCGATAGACGAAGGGACCTCATTTTTTATTCTGTCCAACAACTCTTTCTTTTTAAAACTATTATTTTTTAATTCCAACTCTCTTTTTCTAGCAACTGTTTTGTTGCAATAAATTTCGCAATATATCAATTTGTATGGAATTTTGTGTTTGATTGATTTTGTCTTGCCCTTATTGTGTTCCAGCAGTCTTTTTTTAATGTCTTCGGTGTAACCTATGTAATAGGTGTCATCTTTGTGACTTTGCAATAGATATACAAACCACATATATTTAGGATGCCACCCAGAGGGTGGTCCGCCTTTGGCGGAAAAACCTGGTGTCCTAACCGATAGACGAAGGGACCATGCGCGGCCTTTTCGGCCTTCAAATTTCAAATCCAAATTTTCAATTTTGAAATGAAGATTCAGGTCCCGTAAAATAAAATCAGCCTTTGGCTGGATTTTTTTGGGGAACTGTGATACTAATATAAACAATATTTTAATTTTAGTCAATATTGCTTTATATGGTCATTTTGGGCATTGAAACGAGTTGCGACGAGACCGCGGCCTCCGTCGTCGAGGGTGGAAAGGGCGGTGTTTTTGTGTTGTCCAATATAGTTTCTTCGCAGATAGAGATACATAAGAAATATAGCGGAGTGGTGCCGGAGATAGCGGCCCGTGAACATGTGCTCAATATATTGCCGGTCATCAACGAGGCCTTGGAAGCGGCGGGGATAGGCAGGGAGGAGGCGGCCAAGAAGCTGGATGCCATAGCCGTCACCGTCGGCCCCGGTTTAATCACTTCATTGATGGTCGGGGTGGAGACCGCCAAAGTCCTGTCCTATATCTGGAAGCTGCCAGTTATCCCCATGAATCATATCGAGGGCCACATCAGGGCTAACTACATAGGCGAAGGCAAAGTGAGTCTGCCGGCCATCATCCTGACCGTCTCCGGCGGTCACACTATGTTGGTTCTGATGGACAAGAAGGGGTCGATGAAGACTATCGGCCAGACTCGGGACGATGCCGCCGGCGAGGCCTTCGACAAGGCGGCCAAACTTTTGGGTTTAGGCTATCCGGGCGGTCCGATCGTCTCCAAGACCGCGGCCTCCTTCGCGGCCTCGGGCAAGGATTGCGAGATAAAGCTGCCTCGTCCCATGCTCAATGAACCTAATTTCGATTTCTCATTCTCCGGGCTCAAGACGGCTTTGCTCTATCAAGTGAAGAAGGATCAAAAATACAAAGAAAGGGTGAGTGAATATTGTTTCGAGTTCGAGCGGGCCGTGGTCGAGACTTTGGTCGGCAAGACGATCAAAGCGGCCAAGAAGTACAAGGTCAAGACCATCATGCTCGCTGGCGGCGTGGCCGCGAATTCCGCTTTGCGCGATGAATTCATCGCCGCCGCCAAGAGAAACGATTTGGACTACAAGATTCCGGAATTGAAATATACGACCGACAACGCCGCCATGGTGGCGGCCGCCGGTGTCTTTCGCGCCAAGGAAAAATTTTTCATACCTTGGCAAAAGCTCAAGGCCGATTGCAGTTTGGATTTCAAATAGGACAGGGGGATCACAATGGAAATAAAACCGACGGCAATGATCAATTCTGGCACCAGGATCAGAGAGGAGGTCGAAGATGAAAGCAGATACAGGCGGCAAGAGAATCAAAGGAAGAGGGGCGGGGGCAAAAAAGAGGCCCCCGGCGAAGAAAGGAGCGAAGGCCCCGGCGAAAAGGCCGCCAAGCCGAGCCGCTTCTTCGTTCTTTATGACTAACTGTGCCGCAAGCGGCATCTTCGATGAACTTCTCGATGATTGAGCTAAAAATTAAAAGGACCCGAACGAATTTCGTTCTTGGTCCCTTTTTTCTTTTTGGCGGTCGTACGCCTTCTTGCTCTTCATGACCCGATGATGCGGGCGCTGCCAGAAGATGGCCGCCTCTTCGCGCGTCATGACACGAACGGCTTGAAAGGACTTCCTCTTTTTCATGATACGCTCCTTTGTTTTGAGGATTTATCGTAATAATAGCAGATTTTATTTGTTTTGTCAAAATCAAGCCGTTTTTATCGTTGACATAAATAATTTTTTATGTTAAGTTTTGGGCAGCAATGGCCCATTGGGGGCGCCCCGAAGGGGGTCATCGATGTTCTTTTCCAAGGTTTTTCCTTTATCTCTTTTATCATCCGATATTTGTCGTTTGCACCGCAATAGCCTATAATTCAAACAGAATCAAAAACATGAAAGCCAAAAGAAAGAAGGACAAAATGAACACCAAGGTCGTCGAAGGCGGCAAAAAGGGGACGGGGCCAGTCTTCGTGAAGATGGCCGCTCCTAGCATTCTGCATGGCAACCCTTGTTGCACTGTCCGCGACCCCAAGAAAGAGAAGGCTCTCAAGGGTCTGGTCAAGTCGGTCAGTGACAAGCGCCGTGAAGAATCAAGCCAAGGAT
>CAZPAK010000109.1:0-2473 GCA_964584605.1 uncultured Gammaproteobacteria bacterium | reverse complement strand
GCTCCCGGAAGGATAAAAGCCATAAATCTATGTGGTATCTATTGATTTGTGTGCTTGGGTTGCCGGGAGCTTTTGTTTTTGGTTATTGGCTGAGAAAGAAGAAGGTCGCGATGCAGGCGAAGAATGCCAGCGTCAAGGCTGAGAATATTTTGCAGGAAGCCAAGACCAAGGAGAAAGACATTCTCTTGAAAGCCCAAGGCAAGGCCTTGAAGATAATCGAAGAGGCTAAAGAAGAGGAGAAGAAGAGGCGAGAGGAAATGAATGGCTTGCAGAATCGCCTTGAGCAGAGAGAAGCGACCTTTTCCAAGAAGCTATTGGAACTTCAGGACAAACAGCAAGAGCTTTATGACCGCGTCAACAAAGTCGAAGAAGCCAAAGAGAAGATTCGCCAGATCAAGGAAGAACAGCTTGAGAAATTGAAGAAGATCGCCGAAATGACCAAAGAAGAGGCCCGTGAAGTCTTGTTCAAGAATTTGGAAGTGGAGGCCAAGGAAGACCTTTTGGTCCGCATGAGGAAATTGGAGAATGAGAATGAGGACTCTTTGGAGGAGAAGGCCAAGGAATTGATCGCCTCCTCCATGCAAAGGGTCGTTTCCACCTATACGCCGGAGATTTCGACGACCAATGTCGATCTGCCCAGCGATGAGATGAAAGGCCGTATCATCGGCCGCGAAGGCCGCAATATCAAGGTCATCGAGCAGATGACGGGCGTTGAGATCATCGTCGACGACACCCCTAACACCATCACCGTTTCCGCCTTTTCGGCCATTCGCCGCCACATCGCCAAGCGCGCTTTGGATTCATTGATCAAGGACGGCCGAATCCATCCGACCAAGATCGAGGAGGCCATCGAGAAGGCCAAGAAGGAATTGGCCATTGATATCAAGAAGGCCGGCGAGGAGGCCATCTATGAAGTCGGCGTGACCGGCTTCGACCAGAAATTGGTCTCTATTTTGGGTCGTTTGAAATATCGCACCAGCTATGGACAGAACGCTTTGAGGCATTCCGTCGAAGTCGGCATTTTGTCCGGGCTTTTGGCCGAGGAGATGGGCGCTGATGCCCCGCTGGCCAGAAAGGCCGGACTTCTGCATGACATCGGCAAGGCCGTCGATCACGAAGTCCAGGGCACTCATCCGGAGATCGGCCGCGATATCGCTAAAAAATTCAATATTTCCCAGGAAATAATCGATCCGATCGAAACGCACCATGACGACCATCCGCGCGGGCTGATATCGGTCATCGTCAAAGTGGCCGATGCCATCTCCGCTTCCCGCCCCGGCGTTCGCAATGACACCTTTGAGAGGTATCTGCAGCGCTTGGAGGAATTGGAAGGTTTGGCCAATTCTTTCGAGGGGGTTGAAAAGACCTATGCCTTGCAAGCTGGACGCGAAGTCAGGATATTCGTCAAAGCTGAAACCGTTGATGATTTGGCCGCTGCCAAGATGGCGCGGGACATCGCCAAAAAGATAGAAGAAGAGCTTAAATATCCAGGCGAAATCAAGGTCAATGTTATCAGGGAGACCAGAGTCATTGAGTACGCCAGGTAATATTTGCAAAAATTTTTGCCTCTGCTATACTTATAGGTAAATAAAACTAAACGCGAATAACTATGAACAAAGCAGCTTTGATCGAGAAGATCGCTGAGAAGACCGGCGCCGGAAAGAAACTTTCCGAAAGCATGGTCAACGCCATGGTTGATATCATCATCGAAGAATTAAGGAAGGGGAGCGAGGTGAGCATAACCGGATTCGGAACCTTTGAGACCATGACTCGTTACGCTCGCGGAGGCGTCAATCCTCAGAAGCCGACCGAAAGGATACAGATTCCGGCCGTCACTGTGGCCAAGTTTCGCACCGGCAAAAGATTGAAGGATTCCCTGAAAGACAGCCAGCCGGCCAAAGAAGAGGCCCCTGCCCAACAGTAATTGCGTCAAACATTGCGGAGAGGGCGGTTTTTCCGCCCTCTCTTTCTGGTTCTTGAGCGGTTGAAAAAAAGAAAATTACATGTTAAGTTTCTTTTTAGGGTTATGCGGAATCGATCTTAAGATGGATGGCGCTTCATGGAGTTTGCGGCGGATAAGGCGCATTTTGCACCCGTAGCTCAATGGATAGAGCACTTGGCTTCGGACCAAGGGGTTGTGGGTTCGAATCCTGCCGGGTGCGCAAAATAGAAAATGGCTGGGTAGCTCAGTTGGTTAGAGCACGGCATTCATAACGCCGAGGTCGAGGGTTCGAGCCCCTCCCCCGCCACCAAGTCAATTAAGAATTGACAATTAAGAATTAAGAATTATTTTTTGATTGACAAAGATTGATTTTTGGGTAAAATGGAAATAAGTTAAGAAATTCTTCTTTCTTAATTGATAATTGAAGTTTGCGCTCATAGCTCAGTTGGCCCGCCTCGCCGAAGACGGCGAGTCGAGGCGGGTAAAACAGCTTGAATTATCAATAAAAATAAATTTGTAGTCGTTTTAAAA
>CAZPAK010000108.1:0-2532 GCA_964584605.1 uncultured Gammaproteobacteria bacterium | reverse complement strand
GATCTGGCTTTGGAGGGGGCTCGCCGCGAGCTCGCCTTCTTCGCCACCGCCTTGGCCTTGCTGTCGCCTTTGCCGGAGCAGATAGCGTCCGGCAATTCTTTGAACAAGGGTTCGGGGTTCAGCGTTTCCGAAGCTTCCGATTATTCATTCCCGCTTCCGTCCTATCTGAGCGATGATGTCGAGAAGGAAGTGGACCTGATCCGCCGCGCCAAAGAAGCCGCCAAGTCTCCGGTCTTGCTCTATGACCGGGACTATAAAGAGTTCGCGGTGCCGTCTGAGTATAAGAACAACTCCCGTTTGAACAATTTCTTCCTGGCCTCCAAATGGCTGAGTTCTCCTTTTCCTCTTTTGTATCGGAGCGAGGAGTGCCCGGAATGCCTGTTGGACAAGGATGATTGGCGATTGTCGATGTATGCCGCCTTTCTGATCGCCGACGACCTTTCCGGCAGCCAGGACATCCAGAATCGCTGGGCCAAGGTCTATAAGATAATGTCTTTCTTCCGAGGGCTTCGCGGCGATCTGAATTATCTGCATTATCGCCAGGCGCTGGTCGAATCTTTCGGAGAAGGCAAGAAGGCCGATGAAGTGTTCGCCGATCAAGCATCGGTCGACGAGAACATGCTGAAGCTTAGGGAAAGCCTTTTGCGGCTGGACTTTTCCGGCGTAGAGGGCGGACTGGACAAGACATCAACCTCGACTCGCAAATATCTTGGCTTGAAGATGCTGGTCGAATCCTATTGGCCGACCGAATATATCTTGGGCCGATTGACCTATCCCAATGTCGACGTTTTCAAGGGTGAAAAGAAAGAGGCCGAGGGCTTGGCCACTGCTTGCAATGTTCAAAGGAGGGATGATTTTTTCCGTTGCTTGGGAATGGCCTTCGATGTCATCAATGTCATCGGCCGGCAGCGAGAGGGTTTTGGCGGGGCGTATTTCGCCGCCAACACCAATTATGAGGGCTATGATGTTCAGGCCGGCGGCCTGCTCGGACAATTCTCCGCCTTCACTCCGCTTTCTTGGCACAATAGCAACTATTGGTCCACTTTGGACACCGCCCAAAAGATGATGGAAGCTCCTGATTCCGAGCGCCCTGTTTTTATGAGGAGCGAAGATTGGCGCAAGGGAGAGTTGTCATCGGCCGTGGCCTCTTGGGTCAATTTGCAGCTTCCGGCCGACACTTGGGGCGTTTATCAAAAGGAGGATTCCGGCCGCTTGGGAGGGGACTTGGGCGGAGACGGGGCGGAGGAATATGGCTACATCGAACCCAATTTGGCCCTAGTCAGGGAGCTTTCCGCCAACACCGACATGGTCTTGGAAATGCTGAAACTGCTCAAAGTCGGAGAACAGGAGAACACCGTGCTGGTGGACCTTGGCAATATGAGCAAGAATTTCCGCGAGATTGAGAAGATCATCAGGAAAGAGCTTAATAGCGAGGAGCTGTCGGCGGAGAATCGCGTGTTCATCGGCGAGTTCGCTACTTTGTCCTCGGTCAAGCAGGAAGGATCAAAGATCTTGGATATAGCCTCTCCGGTCTCTAAGAACAAGATGCAGGAAAAATTGGAAGGCTTGAGGTTCAAGATAGTGGTCTATTTGAAGAACGGCAAGCGTTATTTCTCCGCCGGGCCGATATTCAATTATTGGGAGAGCAAAAAGGCCGGTTATTGAGTGGTCAAAAATGAAAAATGAAAAATTAAAAATAAATATTTCATCGACTCGCGCTTTGGCCGCCGCTCTGTTCTTGGCCATGCTTTTATCCTTTGGCGTCATATGTTCTCGGGCCAACGGCCTGCCGGACGCGGACAGGGACGGGGTGCCGGATGCCGATGAGACGGGTGTCTATTTCACCGATCCCGATAAGGCCGACACGGACGGTGATGGTTATAGCGATTGGATCGAGTTGAACAGCGGCTATTCTCCTTGGGAAGCGACCGATAAAAAATTGGAAGAGACCGATTTTGACAAGGACGGACTTTCCGATCGCCAAGAGATAAGTTGGCGCACGAACCCGACCAAGGCCGACAGCGACGGCGACGGATTCGGCGACAAAGAGGAGATTGAAGCCGGCTACGATCCAAACGACAGCGCGGCCGTCAAGCTGGAAAAAAAGATAGAGGTCGATCTGAAAAGCCAAACCCTTTCTTATTATCAAGGCGAATATAAGATGGGTCATTTTTTAGTTTCGTCCGGCGTTCGCGACACCACTCCGCGCGGAACCTTCAAGATATACAACAAGGTCCCTAAGGCCTGGTCGTCTTATGGCCTTTGGATGCCCTATTGGATGTCCTTTACCGCGAGCGGGAAAATGGGTCTGCACGAACTGCCCTATTGGCCGAATGGACACCGGGAAGGAGAGTCTAGCTTGGGCCATCCGGCTTCGCACGGTTGCGTGCGCATGGGTCGCAATGGTGAAGCGGAAACACTCTATAACTGGGCGGAGGTCGGCACGCTGGTTATAATAAAGTAAAGAAAAGAGAAAAAATAAAAGTGAAAAGATAGCTAAAAAAGCCCAATAATGGGTTTTTTTTGCTAATA
>CAZPAK010000107.1:0-2545 GCA_964584605.1 uncultured Gammaproteobacteria bacterium | reverse complement strand
TAAAACCCTGCGCAAGTGGGGTTTTATTTTTTCCGGGAAGGATTCGAACGCGGAGGGGATTGGGGAACGGCAGTTCCCCAACTGTTTTTATGGGGGATACTTTAAGGGGGCGGAAGCCCCCTTAAAAGAGCTCGGTTCGAATAGTCCCGCCGTTAAGGCGGGACGCCTTCGTGAGCCCACAAAAATAAAACCCTGCGCAAGTGGGGTTTTATTTTTTCCGGGAAGGATTCGAACGCGGAGCGCACCTTAGTTTTCCACTTGCCAACCTTTTTGGCTTTTGCTATCCTTGTCATTATTGATATGGAAAAGAAACAAATCACAACCAAACAATCCTATTACGGCTTCTGGTTTTACTTTACCCAAAAGGCGAAGTTTGGTTTTGATTGTATCAATGTTTAGAAGCTGTATTCGATAGACGATATAAAAGAACCGACCTCGCCAATTAAGCGGGGTCGGTTTTTATTAGTTCTTTGAAAACAAAAGGAAAAGATGTTAAACTGAAAACCATTAAACTATGGAGGCATTGATGAGAAAAATCAGAGGTATCTTCCGCAGCTTGACCGATGGTCTGCGCACTGACAAGGTTGTAGCCCTGTCCGGCCCGGCGGAGATTCGCAACAAGTATCCTTTGGACGCTAAGACCGCCCAGAATGTGGTCTTTTGGCGTTCGGCCATAAAAGACATCTTGGAAGGCCGCGATCGGCGTTTTTTGGCCATCGTGGGGCCCTGTTCAGTGCATAATGAGCCGGCGGCCTTGGAATATTTTCAGTGGCTCAAAGGCTTGTCCGATCGTTTTTCCGATCGCATGTTCATCGTGGGGAGGAGTTGTTTCGAGAAGCCGCGCACTCGCAATGGCTGGGAGGGGGCTTTGGCCGATTGGGACGGCGACGGTTCTTGCGATTTGGAGAAGGGGATACGCCACTGCCGCCATTTCCTCCTGCGCACCGCGCAGATGGGATTGCCGGTGGCTTTGGAGGCCCTGGATCAGAACAGCGAGCAATTCTTCTCGGATCTGCTTTCCATGACTTGGATCGGGGCCAGGACCGTCGAGGCTATGACCTTGCGCCGCATGATATCGGCGATGTCCATGCCGGTCGGCATCAAGAATGCCACCAGCGGTGACATATCTTCGGCCATGGACGCCCTTATCTACGCCTCTTCCGGCAAGACTTTTCCGGGATTGGACCTTTCTGGGCGCTTGGCGGCCGTGTCATCCCGCGGCAATAAGGACACTTTTTTGATATTGCGCGGCGGCAAACGCCCTGATTATGCCCCTCGCGAGGTTTTGGAGATGACCAGCCTCTTGGAGAGGAATAATGTCGATTCCGAGGTGGTTCAAGAGTGTCGCCGCATTTTTGGCGGGGCAATTCGGCCTAACTATTCCGATGCCGAGGTTCAAGAGGTCATAAAGGCCTTTGAAAAAGAGGGATTGAGGCCTAGGATCGTGGTCGATGCCAGTCATGGCAACAGCGAGAAGAATCACTTGCGCCAGATCGATGTTTGGAAGGATGTAGTCGGTCAAAGGGTCGGCGGCCAGAAAGCCATCGTCGGCGCCATGCTGGAGAGCTATCTCAAGTCCGGCGGTCAAAAGCACCAAAAAGGCTTCGTCGGATTGGACCCAGAGCTTTCCATAACCGACGCCTGCCTGGGAAAGGAAGAGACCGAGGCCCTTTTGGCTTGGACCTATGAGGGATTGCTTTGATCGATGCTATTTCCCCGCTCGTCTTCATTGGACGGGCGGTTTTTTATTGGCCGGCCCTTGAATTAAAAAACCACCCCTTACAAAGAGGTGGCTTTCAAAAGTCATATGCCGAGGGTTTCTTCCCCCTGCTGATCATCGAAGAACTTTGCCGTCCTGGCCTTTTTGAATATCTTGAAAATGGCGACGGCGACGATGGCCAGAGTTGCGACGATTCCGGTGAAAACGATTCTTTTCTTCATAGTCTTCCTTTTTTGAGGTTATGTATCGTTGAGGCATCTATTGCGCGGATTTTCCATTCGCGGCAGTGGTCGTCACATAGCTTTCGACCTGCCTTTTGTGGGATATGGGTGTGACGATCGGCTTGCCGACATCCATCTTCGTCAACTCCCTGTTCCCTATCTTGCCGACCATCATGGTCACTGTCTGTTTTATCGCTTCTCCGGTGGTGACCTTCATGGCCGAAATACCGGAAGAGGAGAGCTTGACCGAAGACGAATCGATGTCGGTCTTGGTCTCTTTCTTGAAGACGGTGATGTTGACGACCATGGCGCTGTATTCCGCGTCTTGATTGGCCGTGATGCTGTCCACCATCGCGATGAATCGGGCCTTCACTTGGTCAGGACTCATTTTTACCGAAGCCGGCGCGGGATTGGCGGTGGCTTCCTGACTCTGTTGTCCATAGACGGCGGCGCAAGACACGAAGGCGAACAAAAAACACACCCGGTTCAGCATAACTGGACTCCTTTGAAAAAAGTGGATAAACACGACCCTTTGTCGTTCGAACTCCAAGTCGTCGATTTTTATTGAAAAGAGCAGCTATTATTAAATCATATAGCGCAGAGC
>CAZPAK010000106.1:0-2584 GCA_964584605.1 uncultured Gammaproteobacteria bacterium | reverse complement strand
GAAATGAGTATGAGCGGGGAAAATAAAAAATGCCTTCTCTTCACCTTGGAGTTCCCGCCGCATAAAGGGGGAATCTCCAAATACTACAAAAACTTAGCCAAGTATTGGCCGAACGATGGCTTGAGCGTTTTAACGGAAGGCCGGCCGTGCTCGGAGGATGCCGACAATATAATCCGCCGCCGGCTTTTGAATCCTTGGATGAGGCCTCGCTGGCTTCCCTCGCTCTTTCATCTCTACAAACTTTCAACCGACCGCCATATAATCGTCGGCCAAATATTGCCGCTAGGCCTGGCGGCCTATCTTCTTTCCAAAATATCAAAAAGAGAATACTCCGTAATCTTGCATGGCCTGGATTTTTCACTGGCCATCAATAGAAGGAGAATGACGGCCAAGATACTGAAAAGAGCCGCTAAGGTGATTTGCGCCAACGGCTATACCGCGTCCCTGGTCAAAGCCTTTGATTCGTCTTTGGCGCCCAAGACGGTCGTGGTCAATCCCGGCATAGAACCGCAAATGATCCGTAATCCGGCAAAGGTCAACGAACTGAAGGAAAAACATGGACTAAAAGGGAAAAAAATCATCTTCGGCCTAGGACGCCTGGTCAAAAGGAAGGGTTTCGACAAAGCCATCGAAGCCATGTCTTTAGTGGTCGAAAAGGACGAGCGAGCCATCTTGGTCATCGCCGGCGCCGGACCGGAAGAGGAAAATCTCAAAAAAAAGATCCTTTCTTTGCCGGATGGAAAACGGGACCGCATCATTTTAGTCGGCCCGATCGAAGATGAGGAATATTGGGCTTGGCTGGAATTGTGTGATATATTTATAATGGCTTCTCGCAATATCGCCGGCGACTATGAAGGTTTCGGCATAGTTTACCTTGAAGCCAACTTGGCGGGAAAACCGGTGATAGCCGGAGACTCCGGAGGAGTCCGCGATGCCGTCCTGGACAATGTCAACGGCCTATTGGTAAACCCCGAGAGCCAAGAATCCATCGCCCAAGCTATGCTCGACCTTTTGGAGAATGAACGTCTATGCCAAGAATTGGGATCGGCCGGAAATCGCCGAGTGGTCGAAACCATGTCCGCCAAAAAACAAGCGGAAAAATTCAGCAAAACTTTGTTAAGCTAAAAATATGATCAGTGTCATAATCCCGGTCTACAACGGAGAAAATTCGCTGCGGTGCTGCATCGACAGCCTGCTTCTGCAAACCTACAAAAACATAGAGATCGTCCTGGTCAACGATTGCTCCACCGACAAAACCTTGGAAATAGCCAAGGAATACATCCCTCAGCTCAAAAAAGAAGACATTCCTTATAAAATAATCGACCACGAAGAGAATAGAGGGGCTCCCACCAGCCGGAACCATGGTTTTCAAGGTTCAAAAGGCGATTATGTGATCTTTTGCGATGCGGACGCCGTATTGGAGAAGGATTGCCTTTTTGAAATGCTGGCCGCCTTGGAGAATCACCCGGAGGCAAGCTATGCTTATTCGTCTTTCTATTGGGGCAAAAAACTATTCAAGCTCTGGCCGTTTGACGCTAAAAAGCTGAGGCAAATGCCATATATCCACAGCAACTCCCTGATTCGCAGCCGCGACTTTCCAAAAACCGGCTGGGATGAAAACATTAAAAAATTGCAAGACTGGGACCTCTGGCTGACGATGCTGGACGAAGGACATGTCGGGATATATGTGGAAAAGGTCCTCTTTCATGTCTGCACAGGAGGCACGATGTCGAACTGGCTGCCATCGATAGCTTACAAATTGGCCCCCTTCCTGCCCGAAGTCAAAAAATACAAAAAGGCCCTCAGGACGGTAAAGGAAAAACATGGGATGGTCCTTTCGGAAGATGAGAAAATAATGAAAAAGAGATGACATTATCGGATATCACAAAAAAGATATTCAACCCGAATTTTTACGCCCTCCTGCTTCTTCTGCCCGCCATTGAAGCTTGCTCGTATTTCAGTTTCATCTTCCCGAATCTAAATCGCGTATTTTTTCCTGCGGCGGTCTTGGCCGTCTTGCTGTTGTCGTTGAAGAATTTGCGCTATGGAGTCTATGCGGCCATATTGGAATTGCTGATAGGATCCAAAGGCCACTTGCTGTCTTTTGATCTAATGGGGGAATCGGTTTCCATCAGAATGGCCATCTGGCTCATCTTGCTGGTGGTTTGGTCAAAGATGGCGCTTCTTTCGTTCCGGGAGAAAGACGCGTCGCGCCGATCCGTATTCCTAAAAAAGGAGATTCTTTCCCGAGGATACTTAAAAAATTTCCTCTTGCTTTTCATTTTCATCGCCTGGGGGGGCATCAACGGCTTTTGGCGCAACGCTTTCAATGATGCTTTTTTGGATTTCAACGCCTGGATGTACTTCGCCTTGATCTTCCCTTTATACGAAGCGATCTTCAATAAAAACCTATATCCGAGCGATGACGACGGTCCTTTTTGGCCGATTTGGAGGATCTGCGCCGTCGGAATCTCCTGGTTGGCGATCAAGACCTATGCCTTCCTTTTCATCTTCTCGCACTTACCGAGCGACGGAAGACCTTTGCATGATTTCCTGGCTCACCAGATGTACTATTGGATAAGGA
>CAZPAK010000105.1:0-2633 GCA_964584605.1 uncultured Gammaproteobacteria bacterium | reverse complement strand
GCCTTCCTTGGGGTCGACGATCTCCACTTCCACGGTTTGCTTGAGGACATGACAGCCGACCACTGTGCCTTTTTTGCCGTTGACCGCTATTTTTCCACCTATCGGCGGAAGGTTGGCAGCCATATCACGGTAGCCCTCGTATTCATAGGACAGACAACACATCAATCTGCCGCAACATCCGGAGATGCGTTCGCTGCCGCGATGGATGACCTGCTGAGCTTCGGCCATGTCCGAACCGATGGACGAGAAGTCGCGCAAGAAGCCGCGGCAGCACAAAGGGCGGCCGCAATGGCCGCAATCGCCGGAGAAACGGGCCTCATCGCGGATGCCGATCTGGGTCAGGCGGATCAGTTTGTTGAAATGCGAAGTGAGGTCTTTGACCAGTTCGCGAAAATCGACTCGGCCGTCGGCGATGAAGGCGAAGTTGAGGCGATTGCCGGCCAAGGAGAATGAAACATCAACCAGCTTCATCGGCAACTCCCTTTTTTCTATGAAGCGGCGGCAAACGGCCAAGGTCTCCAATTTCTCCTTGGCTGAAGGCAATTTGTCCAAATCTTCATTGGTCGCCAGGCGAACGACCGACTTCATCTCTCTGGGCTCTTCTCCGTTTTCAAGCAATGACTCATCGGAAACATCGGAAAACCCGACGACATCCCCTATTTCCTGCCCCATCTCAGTGTCAACTATGACCCTATTACCCTTCTTCAAGGGGATATTGTTGGGTAGAAAATGATATATCTTGTCCCATTTGGCGAATTGTATCTCGACTACACGCATATAATCAATAGTTTAGGGCTTGGAGCTGAAAAAGTAAACAACAGCGCCAAGCCTTCATCCCAAAAGGGCCGCCGCCACAGAGATCGGCGACAGCCCTTGGGTATGAAGATGAAACGATTACAAGCTGAATCTTTCGAATTTCAGAACCTTGGCTCCGCCCAGGACCTGCTCGACTTTTTGCTTATCGTTTTTAATGTATTCTTGTTTGACCAAGCAATTGTTCTCGAAATACTTATTGATCTTTCCTTCCAATATCTTTTCGATGACATTGGCCGGCTTTCCTTCTTTGGTCAGAATCTCCCGTTCGATCTCCTTTTCTTTGTTTATCTCATCGGTCGGAACTTGAGAAGGGTCGATGTAATTGGGATTGGAGGCGGCGACTTGCATGGCTATGTCAACGGCCAATTCTGACTTTCCGGGCTGGTCCAAGGCGACCAAGACTCCAATCTTCCCGCCCATATGGGAATAAGCTCCGACGGTCGGAGCGGAAACTATGGAGAATCTCTTTATACTGATCTTCTCACCGATCGTTCCGGACAAGCCCTCGACGACCTCTTTGACAGTCGATCCTTCCAGCGGCAAAGACAGCAGAGAATCCAAATCAGCCGGCTTCTCGGCCTCGATCACGGACAGTATGGACTTGGCCAGATCGCGGAACTTGTCGTTCCTTGCCACGAAATCGGTCTCTGAATCAAGCTCAACCATACAACCTTCATCGCCGGCATCGTTCACGCCAAGCTCCACGACGCCCTCAGTGGCTTCACGGTCGCCTCTCTTGGCGGCTTTGGCGATGCCTTTCTTCCTTAAAATCTCCATGGCGGCCTCTAAGTCGTTATTGGCCTCTTCCAGCGCCTTTTTGCAGTCCATCATGCCGGCGCCGCTTCTTTCACGCAATTCTTTGATGAGTTCCATAGTTTTAAGTTTCAATCTCTGCCACCCCTGGATCTTTTGAAGCCGGAATGGGAGATTGTGTTTTATTTTTTGTTTTACTTGGCGGCCGGAGTCTTTTTGGCCTCCAAAACATTGTCCTTGATGCAATCCAAGACGAGATTGACGGCTTTAGTGGCATCGTCGTTGCAAGGGATTGGGTAATTTATCAATGTCGGGTCGACATTGGTGTCGCAAATGGCAATAAGAGGTATATTCTTGCTGCGTCCTTCGATGACAGCAGTCTTTTCTTTTTTGATGTCCCAAATGAAGATGGCGTCAGGGAGTTTGTGCAGATTGACCAAGCCGCCGACCTTCTTCTCCAAGCGTTCGATCTCTTTATTCAAGTCCAAACGCTCTTTTTTGGTATAGCGATCCAGCTTGCCCAGCTTCTTCTCTTCCAGCAAGTCTTTATAGCGCTTGATCATCTTTTTGAAAACCACGAAATTGGTCAAAAGACCGCCCAGCCATTTCTCCGAAATGTAAGGCATCTCAATGGCCTGAGCCATCTCCTTGATCTGTTTCTTGACTTGATTCTTGGTGCCGACGAAAAGGATGGTCTTGCTTTCTTTGACCAGGTTCTCCATGAAAGACAGGGCATTTTCCAGGCACTTCTGGCTTTTGGAGAGGTCGATGATGTAAATGTTTTTTCTGGCGCCGAAAATATAAGGCTTCATTTTCGGATGCCATCTCTGGGTGCCGTGGCCGAAATGCATTCCGGCCTCCAGCATTTGTTCGATCTTTGGTAACTTTGCCATAATTTTTTCCTTTTTAACCGGGCCAATGACCCGGTTCCTCCATCCCGACAGAGATATCCGTTTTTAGCAATGAAAACGGACAAGGTTTCCCTTAATCATTCAGGATGTGTGTTTTTTGATTTGAATTAAATAAAAGAAGAAAGTCCTTGTCTTTCAAGGCTTTCTATATAT
>CAZPAK010000104.1:0-2694 GCA_964584605.1 uncultured Gammaproteobacteria bacterium | reverse complement strand
TTTAAAAAAAGGCATTTAGTGCCTAGAATGCGGATAATAAGTAAAATAAAAAATAAACAGCCCTTTCAAACAAAATAAGCGGGAGGTAAAATGTTTGTTGTCCATGAAAATGGCAAATCACCTTTTGTAGGCGGTCTGGCCGGCGACCGAAAAGTTGTTTTTTTAGCCAAGACCGAAGGCGGAGATTACTGTATCATCACAGCCCCGCTCGACTTCCGCATCCACCCCAATAAGCCGCAGGAAAAATCACTTGAAGACCTTTCACTCTCCGGCCTGGTCGCCTATTTGGGAAAAGCATGCGATTTCAAAGAAATCAAAATAGAGAACGCCTGCCGAATATCCGATCGCTGCTTTGCCCACGGAAATGAGTTTGCCTTTTCCTATCACGGAAAAAACAAGCTCAGTCGAGAATACTCATTGGCGGGAAACAACTTTAAAGAAATTTATATCCGCTTATAAGTCGCTTTTGTCAATTGCCGATCCTTAATCGAGGGTCGGCATTTTTTAAAAAATTGACAAAAATCGCCGCTTTGCTAAAATTCATAACAACCTCCTTTTTTTGGTGAACACTCAGCCGGAAAGCCGGCTAGCCAAATCGACCCCCGTTTAGTCGAGAGGCAAAATCATTTAAAAACGGCCTTCACAAAAAATTCCCCAACCTTGCGAAGGAACCTGAGGGGATATGCCCGAAAAGGAGCGTCTGACCGCCTTTAGGGAAGAAGAACATGGTCGGAGCCTTCCTTTCCCATACCCCGGCTTGGCTAAAATTCCATTCAACACCATTGACCCGAATACGCCAAGTCGGGTCTTTTTTTATATAAAAAAGGGACAAACGCGATGTTTGCCCCTAAACCCTTTGAAAAATCAATCGTCAACCGCCTTGCCGATGGATTCAATCAGTGAGAAAGTCTCTGGGAAATCCACCTTGGGCAAATGACCCAAATCCAGCTCATGAAAATGGCGGCCAATAAAATATGATCCCGCCAGTTCGCTGCTTTTGACCTTCTCAGCATCAAGCGGACCATCGGAAAACATCGAGAAAGTGAAAAGGCTGCCGACGAACTCCATGAACGCTCCATAGACCAGGCTTTGATTGAAATAATATCCGAGCCGCCCATAGAAACTGCGGGCCAGCATTCGCTCGCCATAGAACAAGATGATCCCGCCGCGCGCCAAATCGCCTTTGTATTTGGCGATGGCCGCCTCGTCATACAAAAATGGACAAGCGACTTGATCGGTCAAGTCGACGAAGATGATGTCATACTTCTTCTTCGGCCTATGCTGCAAGGCGTCACCAATGACGATTTTGGCCCTATCCAAGCTTCCATGATTGAGGTCGGAAAAGCGATCGCGACAGACCTTGATGACGCTGTCGTCAAGGTCGACTATGGTGGGAACAACCCCAAACTTCAAGACTTCAGCCGCGGCCAAGCCGTCCCCGCCGCCATAGATGGCAACATTGTCCCCTTGGCGCAGAATCATCGATGGCCAAACCATCAACTCATGATAAGTCGAATGGTCAAGTTCGCTGAACTGAATTTCATCATCGATCACCATTAGGCGGCCAAGATATTCGTTATGGCCGATAGTGATTCGCTGATGGTCACTCTCTATCTCCTCGTCAACCGCGAAACGAATCACGCGAAGATAGTCTTGATGGCGGATGACCGCCTCTTTGTAAACAGACTTCTTTTCCATTTCTAACCCCCTAACTGAATGTTCAGCGCCATGCCGAATCTCTCGGTCCAGCGCAAGACTTTGGATTGCTGCCATTCGGGCTGGCCCGAACACCGGAATCAAATTACGCCCTACTAAAAAACCGCCCTTTAAACGCGGTTGAAGGATGATGGCACCTCCTGTTTAACGATTGATGGTCTTATTTAAGGTTCTTATCGATTTTAAGCGATATTAGAATATATGATAAAACATTATTTTAAAATTGTCAATAGATTTTCTAAATATCGAACAAAGCTTCGGACAATTCCTTTCCGCCGGCGCCGGTCTTGGCCGAATATGGGAAAACCTGATGGCCGCCTACTTTGGCCTTGATGCTCTCAAGCTGTCTTTTATACTCTGATTTCTTGATCTTATCGACCTTATTGGCTACGATCACCACTTCTTTGCGATGCTCGTCCAAGGCCTGGATCATCTCCAGATCGTCGACCGTCGGGCCTATCTCGGCATCGATGATCAAGGCCACCCTCCTTTGCTGGTGCTTGGGGCTGAAAAAATACCAATTGATGAGCTCTTGCAACCATTGACGGTCTTGCTTGGACAGCTTGGCAAAGCCATAGCCGGGCAGATCCACCAGATAAAGCCGATCGTTTATCATGAAGACATTGATCTCTTGGGTGCGCCCCGGGGTCGAACTGGCCTTAGCCAAGTTCTTTTGTCCGACCAAAGAATTGATGGTGCTGGACTTGCCCACATTGGAACGGCCGATGAAAGCGATCTGCGGAATATTGTTATCAAAAATTTTGTCTTCGCCGCTTATTCCGCGGACGAATTTGGCTGAAATTATTTTCATACTTAGAACAATAGCAATAAACGGCCGAAAAGCCAAATGAAAAACGGACCCCTATTGGGGTCAGGTCTTGTATTTCAACATTTCATATTGGGGTATTGGGGTCTATTATTGGTATTGGGGTCAGGTCTTGTATTTCAACATTTCATATTGGGGTATTGGGGTCTATT
>CAZPAK010000103.1:0-2769 GCA_964584605.1 uncultured Gammaproteobacteria bacterium | reverse complement strand
GGCTTCCACCGGGAAAGAAAAATGAAAAGAATGTTGAAAAAATAAAAGACGGCCAATCAAGCCGTCCTTTATTTATCGCTATTTGCTAGTTACCGATTGCTGACCGCTATCTCAAATCCTTGGTCTGCTTATTCAAGGCGTCGCGCTGCGCCTTGCTTATCATGTAGATATTGTCGCTCGACCCTTTCTTGGCATAGCACAGATTCTCCTTGGTGCAATTCCCCACCATCAATGTCTGATCGAGGTCGGAACCGCTTATCTGGATTATTATACCGTTCTTCTCCGGCGAGCCGAAGGATTTGAAATCCTGGTCGGGAATCTTGGCGGCCTTCAAATTCTCCAAAACCTCCAAAACCGCATTGACCTTGTCATCCGCGACCTTGAACCCCTTTCCCGGCCAAGTGCCGTTCCATTTATTCTCCTTCCTTTCGACTATGAACTGGCGATTGGGGTATTGGAAGCGAACCTTATCGGCCCTCTCCTTGAAGAAGGAGAAGATTTGGTCGTCGCGCCATTCGCCGCGGGAAAAAATGGCCGACAGATCGACGCCGACCTTCCAAGTCTTTTCAGTGTCCGCACGGGAAATATAAGAACCGTCGAAGTTTCCGGTGGCATTGCCGACTATCAAATCGTAATTCTTGCCTTCTTGGCCGATAGAGACCTTTATCCCTTCATTCGTGCCAAGCTCCGCCTTTTTGTCCTTGTTGGTACTGGCCAACTCCATCTTCCCGGCGGCGACTTTGTTCAAAGCAAAGGCCAATTCATCCGACACTTCTTTTTTTACATAGAAATCCTTGGTGCCGCCAACCTTCCATCGGCCATCCACCCTCTCCAAAGTAGTGGTCGCCCCCGACCTTTCGATGCGGATGCTGTCGGCCTTGTCGAGCGACAGGCCGGAAAGGAAGTTGGACTCCTCCCCTCTTTCGAAGCGCCAATCTTTTATCGGACCGTTCCAGACCCAAGTGAAGGCTATCAAGCCCAAAAGTATCCCCCCTAAGATCAAATTCTTCTTGTCCATATTGTTTAATTCTTTATATCTTTATAGGCCTCCTCGCTCTTCTCTTCGGCCGCCGGAACGCTAGCTTTAGATTCCGGAACTTTTTTGGCCGGCAAAATCTTCTTGGCGCGGGCCGTGGCCCAAGAGGCGGCGCGAACGCAAGACCTCAATGATAAACGGACGAAAGAAATGGCCTTGCCCCAAAGAGACGGCGCGCTTCCTCCGGCCGCGGACTGCTTTCTTCCTCGGCGGCGCAAGAAATAACGGACGAAGCCGAAGATCAGCATCAATATCGAGACGGAAAAAATATTCAAATAGCGCATGGTCTCTTTGGTGGCTGACGACACCGGCTTGATCGGCCTTTCGACCACTCCTTTCGACCTGATGTCGATCATGTCGCCGTCCAAAGCCAGCCCGTCGACCAAATTCTGAAAGAAAAGCAAATTGTCCGAAACCGGTCCGGAGAAAGAATCCTTGACAAAATCGCTGTCCCCGACCACCACGACTCTTCCCTGGTCAGTCTCTCCTTGGCCGAAAGGGCTGACCATCTTGCCCCGCAAAAGAACGGCCATGTCATATTGCTTGGTGTCCGAACCGGAACGCAAAGAATCCTGCGGCTCCAAATTATAAGCATCCGACTGGGCGATGGCCTTATCCGTCGTCTTGATCAAAACCTCCGCCTGGCGCCCATCCCCCGGCAGGACTTCGACGCTGCTGGCCCAGGGCAGAATGACGCTGGAAAGACCGGCCACGATCGAATTGTCCTTATTGAAATTCTCGGCCAAAATCTTGGGCCACAAAGGATAGTTTATCTGATAGGTCAAATAATAAGCTCCTCCGGGTGAAGAAAAAGACGCCCGGCCGCTGGAGACATCGGCGATCAGATCGTGTTTGATGTCCGCGCCATAGGCGTTCAGAATCTTTTCCAAAGATATCTGATTCTTCAAGGCCCCTGTCTGAGGATTGACATTGACGCCATCGATCAAAAAGAACGCCGGCTTGCCACTGATGACGAAAGCGTCGATCTTCTTGAGCTCGGCATCGTCGATCGCCTGGTTGAGGCCGACCAGCAAAAGAGCCGACACATCCTCCGGCACCCGGTCCTCCGCCTTCAAATCGACGGTCTTCATGGAATAAAGCTGGCTCAAACGGGAATAGGCTTGATTCATGGCCTGAGAATTGACGGCGCCATGGCTGGAGACCAAACCAAGCACCGGCCTCTGCTCCGAAGCCAATTTCTTTATGCCCAAAGTCAATTCGTATTCCAATGTCTGAGTGGAATCGATGACCGGAACGACCTCGCTCTTGCCTCCGTATTCTATGGACAAGCCCAGATAGCCCTTGACCACTTCCAAAGAATCATCGCGCAAAACATTGAATTGCAAGGTCGGTATGCCTTTCTTGCCCAGCTCCTCGGAAGCGTTATCCATTTTGGCCGGATCGACCGCCTCGACCCGAATATGGCCATTGGAGGCGTTGGCATATTCATCGAGCATATCCATCACCTCCTGCTGAAGATTCAAATATTTGGGAGGCAAATTGCGACTGAAATAAGTTTTGATGTTAACCACATCGTCCAAAGAGGCGACCGTCCTCTTGGTGGCCTTGGATATCGAGTAGTCTTTATTGTCGGTCAAATCGGCGCGGAAAGAGAATTGATGGGAAATGACATTGACCATGACGATGATGCCCAGCACTATGATCACGGTCAGGCTGTCGTTCAATCTTTTGATGGCTTTTTTGAATATCTTCATAGTCTTTGTTATTTTATT
>CAZPAK010000102.1:0-2778 GCA_964584605.1 uncultured Gammaproteobacteria bacterium | reverse complement strand
GTTTAAAAATTATAAAATTAAGAATTGAAGCGATATGTCAGATCAATCCAATAAGGACAATAAAAATATATTCGTTGGAATGGAGGAGGAAGTTTTGAAGTTTTGGAAAGACAATCAGACCTTCGAGAAGTCGGTCGCCAAGGACGCGCCGAAAGGGGAATATGTCTTCTATGACGGTCCGCCCTTCGCTACCGGCACTCCGCACTACGGCCACTTGGTCGCCTCACTGATGAAGGATTCCGTGCCGCGTTTTTGGACTATGAACGGCTACAAGGTCGAGCGCGTTTGGGGTTGGGATTGCCATGGCCTGCCGATCGAGAACATCGTCGAGAAGGAACTCGGGTCGGAGAGCAAGAAGAACATCGAAGAGAACATCGGCGTGGAAAAATTCAACGAGCTGTGCCGCTCCAAAGTTTTGACCTATGTCGAAGATTGGAAGAAGACCGTCACGCGCCTCGGGCGCTGGGTCGATATGGAGAACGCCTACAAGACCATGGACCTGCCGTTCATGGAATCGGTCTGGTGGGTCTTCAAACAGCTTTGGGACAAGGGTTTGATCTACAAGGACTATCGCTCGATGCATGTCTGCCCGCGCTGCGAGACGACTTTGTCGCAGTCGGAGGTGGCGGAAGGGTACAAAGACATCAAGGATCTGTCGGTGACGGCCAAGTTCGAGCTGGTCGACGAGCCGGGCACCTATGTTTTGGCTTGGACGACTACGCCGTGGACTTTGCCGGGCAACGTGGCGTTGGCGATTGGGGCGGAGATTGATTACATTCAGTTAAAAGTTAAAAATGAAAAGTTAAAAATAGAAGAAAATATAATTATTGCAAAAGAGAGAGCTTTGAAACTTTTTTCCAATTACAACATAGCTGTATATAAAGCAGAGGAAAAAAAGATAATTTTAAGAGAGGGTTTTGACACGGAAAACATAGAATTGCCCATAATAAGAGAGTTTAAGGGTTCGGAATTGGTTGGCAAGGCCTATAAGCCGCTGTTCGACGCTTATGCCAATGATGAAAAGACCGAGAATCGCGAAAGAGGCTGGAAGATCTATGCCGCCGACTTCGTGACCACGACCGATGGCACAGGCGTCGTCCATATCGCTCCGGCCTTCGGTGAGGACGATATGAAACTCGGGCGCGCCGAGAAGCTGCCCTTCATTCAGCATGTGGCCATGGACGGCCATTTCAAACCCGAGATGGGCGCCTTGGCCGGCCTTCATGTCAAACCCAAGGACGACGTGCAAGCGACCGATGTCGAGATCATCAAGTATCTGGCCGGCAAGGGTCTTTTGTTCGCCAAAGAGAAGTGCGAGCATTCGTATCCGCATTGCTGGCGCTGCGACACTCCGCTCATCAACTACGCCACTTCGTCGTGGTTCGTCAAAATATCCGACATCAAGCCCAAGGCGCTCGAGACAGCCAAGGACATCAACTGGTTCCCTGAGCACATCAAAGAGGGCCGTTTCGGGCAATGGCTCGAGGGCGCTCGCGATTGGTCCATCTCCCGCCAGCGTTTTTGGGCCTCTTGCATGCCGATCTGGGAGTGCCCACTCTGCGGCAAGCGCGAGGTCTTCGGCTCGGTCGCCGAATTGGAGAAGGCTTCGGGTCAGAAGGTCGAGAATTTGCACAAACATGTCTTGGACAAAGTTGAATACGAGTGCGGCAAATGTGGCGGCAGAATGAAGCGCGTGCCGGACGTCTTGGACACTTGGTTCGATTCCGGTTCGATGCCCTATGCCCAGATGCACTATCCGTTCGAGAACAAAGAGAAGTTCGAGCGCAATTTCCCGGCCAAGTTCATCGCCGAAGGCGTGGATCAGACCCGTTGCTGGTTCTATTATCTGCACGCCATCGCCAATGGCATCAAGGGCAGCCGCGCCTACGACAACGTCATCGTCAACGGCATCGTCTTGGCCGAAGATGGCAAGAAGATGTCCAAGAAGCTGAAGAATTATCCCGATCCGGATTTGATACTCCAAAAGCACGGCGCCGACGCCTTGCGCTATTATCTTTTGACTTCGCCGGTCATGGCCGCGGAGAATTTGAATTTTTCCGAGAAGGGTGTGATGGAGACCTTACGCAAGATCAATATGCTCCTCTGGAACGTCTACAAGTTCTACGAGATGTACGCCACCCCTTGTCATTCCGAGCGAAGCGTCAGCGGAGTCGAGGAATCCCTTTCTGTTTGTCATCCTGAGCAAAGCGAGGGATCTGTTGCGCGTGTAGATTCTTCGGCTACGCCTAAGAATGACAAAAATGGAAATGTTTTGGACAAATGGATAATCGCTCGCCTGAATCAATTGATCGGCGAAGTCTCTGATGGCATGGCCAAATACGATTTGCCGCGCGCCACTCGTCCGATAGCCCCATTCATCGACGACCTGTCCACTTGGTATCTAAGGCGCAGCCGCGATCGTTTCAAAGGAGATGTGGCCTCAGATGTGAAAATCCCCTCTGGAGAGGGGTGCTCCGAGCCTGTCGAGGAGCGGGGTGTGTCGTCTGACAAGAAAGCCGCTTTGGCCACGACCAAATATGTTCTCGAGACTTTGGCCAAGGTCATGGCTCCGTTCACGCCCTTCATCGCTGAGCAGTTGTGGCAAAAAGTCACTGGCAATGATTTCGCCAGCTCCGAGAAGTCCGTACATCTCGAGGCTTGGCCGGAAAAATCCCCTTTATCAAAAGGGGTGGCCGAAGGCCGGGGTGTGTCGGATGGTGAAGACGATGTCTTGGCGGATATGGAAAAGGTTCGCAAAATAGTGGAGCTTGGTTTGGC
>CAZPAK010000101.1:0-2810 GCA_964584605.1 uncultured Gammaproteobacteria bacterium | reverse complement strand
TTGTAGGTGTGCAAGGTGGCCAGCACCAAATGGCCGGTCTCGGCCAAGGTGATGGTGGCGGCGATGGTCTCCAAATCGCGCATCTCGCCAACCATGATGACATTCGGATCCTGACGAAGGGCATGCTTCAAAGCCGATTCGAAGGTCGGCATGTCGCTGCCGAGCTGCCTTTGGACGACTATGCTCTTCTTGGATTTGAAGACATATTCGATCGGATCCTCCAAGGTGATTATCTTGCGCCGAAAATTATTATTAATGTAGTCGATCATGTCGGCCAGCGTCGTGGATTTTCCGCAACCGGTCGGACCGGTCACCAAAACCAGGCCGCGAGTGTTCTCCAGCATTTTTTTTATGGCCTCAGGCATGCCGACGCTTTCCAAAGTGGGCATCTCATTGCTGATGACCCTGGCCACCAAAGCCAGATGTTCGCGCTCGAAATGTATGTTCACTCTGAACCTGGTATCATCGATCTCGTGGCTTATATCCAAGTCGCGGCTCTTCTCCAAAGTCTCCATCTGACGCTGAGTGAGCATAGAGGCCACCATTTCCTTCATCTCCTTGTTGACTATCTGAGGAAACTTGCTCAACGGCTGAAGTTCGCCGTCGATCCTCAAGACCGGCAGAAGGCCGACATCCAAATGCAAATCGGACGCGCCTTTGTCGATGGCCACTTGCAGCAAGTCGTTGATATTCATATTTTTGAGATGTTAATCGTTTTATCATTATAGCATAACCGGAGCAACGAACAAAAAGAACGGCTTTTATAAGCCGTTCTTTTTCTATTTGCCAATCGCCATCGACTGATTGCCAAATCCTATTCCCAGCCTTTATTCTTCAATCCAACTTGAGCCGCCTGAACTTGGGCCTCCTGCTTGGATGAACCGCTGCCAGAGGAGACCATCTCTTCGCCGATATACAGCCCGACTTCGAAGGTCTTGGCATGGTCAGGCCCTTCTTCCTTCAAAACATCGTAATGCGGAGTGATGCCATACTTCTCTTGAGACAATTCTTGGAACTTGGACTTAGGGTCGAAATACAGTTCATTCTTCAAAATGTAGTCCAATTTGGATATGACGAATTGCTCGATGAAATCCTTGGCGCCTTCCGTGCCGGAATCCAAATAGATCGCGCCGATGATCGCTTCGACGGCGTCGGCCAAAATGTATTGGCGAGCCTTGGAATTCTTGTCCTTCGATTCCCCCTTGGAGAGATAGAGATTGCCTTCGATGTCGAGTTCGCCGGCGATCGACGACAGCATTTTGGCATTGACCAGGCTGGCGCGCCAATTGGTCAGCTCGCCTTCCGGCTTATCAGGGAATTTACGAAACAGATATTCGGTGACTATCAATTCCAAGACCGCGTCGCCCAAGAATTCCAGGCGTTCGTTGTGGTCGAAAGGGAAATCGCTGTGCTCGTTTATATACGAACGGTGGACGAGCGACTGCTTCAAGAGATCTTCATTCTTGAATGAAACCCCGATTCGCTCTTGGAGCGAAGAAAGATCGTTCATAGCAAAAGAGTTGCCAAGCTGAGAAAAAAGTAAAAATTAAGAAGTAAAAATCGTTTTACTTATCATTTTTTATTTGTTTCAAAAACCTGCCAATTAAAAATTAAAATGTGGCTATAGCGCTGATTCAAACATTCTCTGTCTGGGGCGGAACCTCCTTGGGGCCATCGACTCCCATCTTCGCATCCTCTTGGCCGTTCAACTCATTCTTGTACATGGCACCCAGGACACCGTTGACGAATTTGCCCGAAGACTCCCCTCCAAAAGCCTTGGCGATTTCGATGGCCTCGTTGATGGCGACCTTGGGCGGAATCTCCTTGTCGAACAAAAGCTCATAGGCGCCGATTCGCAAAACATTGCGATCGACGATGGTGATCTGCTCGAGCGGCCAGTCAGTGGCGTATTTGGTTATCAAACCGTCAATCTTCTCGATATTGTCCATGACGCCCTTAATCTTGCCACTGACGAATCCGTGATCATCGAAACCGGGAGCGAAATTCTCAAAATCGTTCCGAATCAACTGATCGAAATCGGTATTGGACTTCTTGCCATTAAAATCCCAAGCGAACAGGATTTGCATGACTATGGTTCTGGCCAAATGACGATTGGACATAAATATTGCAAGGGGCCGATCAAAGGAATGTCTTTGAGAACCCCCTTCCAAAAGAACTGCGGAGGCGGAGCGAACCCGCCGTCCCAAGCAGACAAGATGGCTAATTATTAAAACAAAAAAAACCAAGAGCTATTTGCTCTTAGCTTTCTTATCGGTTTTGACTGATTTGACCTTGACGGCCTCGCGGCCCTTATAGGTTCCGCAAACCGAACAAGCGCTGTGCGGCTTGACAGCCTGGCCGCACTTCGGGCAAGCGTTTAGCTTGGTATTCTTCAAGGCGAAATGAGAAGCTCTCATCCTCACCGTGCTCCTAGACCTTCTCTTTGGCGGTACTGGCATATCTTTGAAGTTTAAATTTGAAATTTTAAATTTGAAAACAAAAAATAAAATCCCAAAAACTTCAATTTATCTTGTTATATTCAAAGAATAGCTGAAAGAAGCAAAAAAGTCAAGAAAGTACAAAAACTAAGTCATCGCCATTGTTTTGCTGATATTTATTAAACCCGGGGAGGCCAAGGCCCGTCCCCCCGGAAAAGTAAAAACTTTATCTGAAAATAAAAATCTTATATGATCCCGCTGTTTTCTCGACTACAGGCTTCCTTTCCTGTGGCCTCTTTCCTCTCGTAAGCATTCTAAAACAAAGAACGGGCTCTTGCCTGTCCTTTGTTTTAGTGCGCTTTGATTAGAGGG
>CAZPAK010000100.1:0-2846 GCA_964584605.1 uncultured Gammaproteobacteria bacterium | reverse complement strand
TCTCTCCCCCTTTACAAGGGGGAGCGGGAGGGGGTCCGCGGTCCGAAGGCGGGGTGTGCCAAAACGAGCGTTATATTGCTTTGGTCGGCTTTTTTGTGTCTGGGCATCTGGCGCTTCACGGTCTCTTTGCCGGTCGATTCGCCCGCCGCCGTTTGGCGTTATAACGGGAAGGAATTGGCGCTGGAGGCGACGGTGGCGGGCGAACCGGTCGACAAGCCCAAGGGGCAAAGCTTCGTCTTAGGCAAATTGGACAAAGAAGGCCCGTTGAAGGGCAGGATCGCCGTTTCCGCCGAGCGCTGGCCGGAATATGAGTATGGCCAAAGGTTGAAGGTGGTTTGCGAACTGGAAACGCCGGCAATGATAGAGGACTTCGATTACGGGACTTATTTGGCCGTTCAGGGGGTGTATTCCACCTGCTATCGTCCGAAGGTCGAAGTGCTCGGTGACGATGATAGCTGTTCGATATCGGTTTGGCGGCCGATAGTCGTCGTTCGCCGGGTATTCCGTCGAGCGGTGGAGCGCGGTCTGGACGAACCGGAAGCCGGACTTTTTAAGGCCTTCATCCTTGGCGACAAGGCGGTGATAAGTGAAGAGCTGTCGGATAAGTTTCGCCAGAGCGGCTTATCGCACATCGTGGCCATATCAGGGACGCACATCACCTTGCTCTCCGGCATGCTGTTCTTTCTGCTCTTGGCCGTCGGTCTTTCGCGCCGTCAGGCCTTTTACGCCGTTCTGCCTTTGCTTGTGTTCTATGTCCTGTTGGCCGGTGTTCCGCCTTCGGCCGTGCGCGCCGGTTTCATGGGCTTTCTTGTGCTTTTGGCCTTCCATGTCGGCCGGCTGAATCGTCTCGATCATTCTTTGATATTGTCGGCCGCGGTCATGCTTTTGATAAATCCGAAGCTGCTCGTTTTTGACATCGGCTTCCAACTGTCTTTCGCCGCCGTCTTGGGTATGATCTATCTTTATCCGGTCATCGATCGTTTCTTTGAGCGTTGCCATCGCGATCGGTCCAAGGCCGTGAAATACATTTCGCAGATGCTGGCTTTGACTTTGGCCGCCCAAGTCCTGACCACTCCCATACTCTTTTGGCATTTTCGGCAGATTTCTTTGGTCGCCCCTTTGGCCAATCTTTTCGCCGTTTGGATAGCCCCTTTCATCATGGGTTTGGGGTTGCTGGCCGCCGCCCTATCCGTGCTCATGCCTTCTTGGTCGCAACTGTGGTTCTTGCCGGCCGGACTTTGCCTTAAATATTTGATCTTGGTGGCTAAGTTCTTTTCCGGATTTTTTTGGGCCTATTGGAGCGTTGGAAAATGAAATATACAGGATATTTTGTCAAGAAGAAAATATCTCGTTTATGAGGTATAATTAAAACAATGATCGATATGGCCAAAATACCCAAAATCAGAATGCTTTGGATATCCGTCTTGATAGGGGTGGTTCTTTGGCTTTTCTGGATGAAGGTGGTCCCCGGAGGGAAAATGACCTACGAAAGCGATCTTAAAGGCTACAATGCCTTCATCGGCCGTTTGACTCCGTCCGATCGCCTTTCCGGTTCCAATGTTGTGATCGGCGATCCGGCCTATTTCTCGCTGTTCGTGCCGCGTCGTTTCGAGAAGGCCCGCCTGACCGTGGAGTTCAAGAACCAGACCGATCGGCCGATCATTGAGGCCGGCGTCTTGGTGGATAAGCGGGTTTGGAACTATGACCTTAAGCCTTTGCAGAACAAAGCCGTAGATTCCTTGTTCGACTCTTGGAGCGCCTTATTGGAGGATGACTTGGCGCTCTTCCAGCGCCAGAAGGAATACGATTCGATCGGCGACTTCCTGAAGAATCCTCCGGCCGCCGAGCGCGTGGCCGCCTACAATTACGACCTTAGGCAGGATTTCACCTTGCCCGGCTATTCGCCCGCATCGACCACTCGCAACATCTGCCGTCCGATCGGCGGCGCCTATCAGTTCTACACCTATATCAAAGACGAGGAGTTGTCCTTCGATTTCTCCTTCCGTGATTTGAATAAGAATTCCGATCCGGACCCGATAGACGTCTTCGTCTACTATGAGGACCAGGAGCTATATTCCGAGAGCTTGGATGACGATGGTGGGCAGGGGGGCGAGGACAAGTCCTTCAAGCTTCGCCTGTCCCAGTTGCCGGAAGGGGTCTATAAGATCGGTGTCAGGGCCAATTCCGACATCGTCACCAGGTCGATATCCACTCCGCAAAGTAAAATGGCTTTCATCAACAAGGTCTCTTTGGCCGATGCCCCGGAGATCTCTTGCGGCCGCAATCTGTTCACCGGCAGCCGCCAGCTGCAATTCATGACCGCCTTGGCCGACCGTCTCGGACGGGTCAAGATACATCAAGTCTCCGGCGATGCTTTCTCCGAGATCGTCGATATCGTCGAGACCTATAAGCAATACGAGACCGGGCAGGTTTTACCGCCGCTCTCTGAAGTGATCATGCCGTCCGATGGCATAGTCGTCTCGGGCGACGGTCTTTTCTCGTTTTCGGCGGAAGAATACTTCGACCCTCGCCTTAAGAAGGCCGGCGAAGGCTTCGATCCCGATGAGCAGGGGGTGGATTTCGTCATTGCCCGCTATGCGCCTCCGACCAAGGACGGGGATTGGTCGGTGGCTTCGGCTGATTTCGACCTGACGAATGTCTACAAAGAGGATGGTAAGCATAGTTTCTTGATATCTATCCCTGGTCTGCGGGCCGAAGATGGTTTTAGCGGTCAGGATGGTGCCGAGCGGAACCATGTCGCCCTTTTTGTTTTGGACATAGAGGCCCATGATGTCGTTGGTGTCGACGCGGAATCGGCCCTCGGCCTGGATCATGACCTTGAAGAC
>CAZPAK010000099.1:0-2942 GCA_964584605.1 uncultured Gammaproteobacteria bacterium | reverse complement strand
GCCACAAACGCACGCTATCCGCGCTTGCCCCGGCGGCCTTCGCCGCGATCGGGCTTTTTGTGCTTTTGGTCGGAAGCGTCTTCGGCGCCAACGCCGCTCGCAACACCAAGCCGGGCGATTCCTTCTATGCCGCCAGGGTTTGGACGCAGAAGGCTCGCGTGGCCATCACTTTTGATTCTCGCGCCAAGGCCAAGCTGGAGATGAAGTACGCTTCGGTCCGAGCCAAAGAGATAAGCAAGGTCCTTTCCGAGTCTTCCTTGAACGCCGACAACGAGAGCGACAAGAAGAAGATTGCGAAGCTGACCGACAACCTCAAGGCCGAGATCAAGACCGTCACCGACAAATATGACGAGATAAGCAAGTCTGATGAAACCGAATCCTCTGAGCCAGTCAATGTCAACACCACATCTTCCAGCGCCGATGCGGATGGCGATGATGTCGCCGTCGGGATCGGCCGTCCTTCGGTTGATGATGGTCAGGTTTTTGCGGTTGATTCCTCCAAAGATTCAAAGGGCATTCAGATCAGTCAGCCGGCGGCCATCAAGGCCGAGTCCGCGCCGGTCTCCGCGACATCCTCCGTCAGTTTGACGGCGGTAGCGACTTCCACCGGCAGTGATTTCAAGAAGAATTTGTCTGATGCGGTCGATTTGGTCGATAATAACGATTTCGCCGGAGCCAAGAATATATTGGATCAGGTCGATACGATGATAGACAGCATAGACAGGGCCGACCAAGGAGAGGTCAAGGGTGTGTCCGAGACGGCCACTACGGTTTCCGAGGCCATCGGCATCGGCACCGTCAGTTCCAGCCAAGAGACTAAATGATCCGCCTTACAGAGCCTTGTCATTGCGAGCCGAAGGCGAAGCAATCCATAGTTTGTCAGTAAATAAAAACCCCTAAGATCGCCACGGCTCGATTACGAGCCTCGCGATGACAAAGAACGATGTCATTTCAGGAAAGGTTCATATTCGACGGGCAGGATAGAGGGGATGTCATAGCCAATGAACATCTGGTTCGTTACCAATTCGCGTCCAAATTCGTAAGGAATAAGAAGGTGCTGGACATCGCTTGCGGCAGCGGTTACGGTTCCGCGATTTTGGCCAAGGCCGGCGCCGCTTTAGTCGTCGGCATGGACAAAGACGCCGAGGCCGTGAAAATCGCCTCCGCCAAAGATCCTTTGGACAACCTTATATATAAAGAAGGGGATGCCACCGACATCGAAGCCAGGGATGCTGAGTTCGATGTTGTGGTCTCGTTCGAGACCATCGAGCATTTGCAAGAGCAGGACAAGTACGCCATGGAACTTTCCAGGGTCGTCTCCGACGATGGTTTGGTCCTTGTCTCCACTCCCAACAAGCAAGTCTTCGGCGGACGCAATCCTTTCCATGTCAAAGAGCTCACCAAAAGCGAGTTCGAGGATGTTTTGAAAAGAGTCTTTCCTTTCGTCGTTTGCCTCGAGCAAGAGAACGCCGTCTGTTCTCTGCTCAAATCAGCCGGCGAAGATGTCTTGAGGGAGGTTTCCGTGACCTCTTCCGGCGAACCGTTGTACTTCTTGGCCGTTTGCTCAAAGCGCGAGCTGACGGAAAAGGGTTTTCGCGGCGAGGGCCTGGCCAGCGCCAGCGTCAAGACCTACGAGAGGATGCGCGCCAATCCGGTGTTGAAGGTCGCCGACAAGGTCTATCCGCTTTTCGCCAAGCTTTTTAAAAGATAGTATTTCATCGACTTATTTGTCATTTCGAGCCGAAGTGTGAACGAGGCGAGAAATCGTTTTCAGCTTGAACAATGTCCTTGCTGCGCACAAAAGCGATTCCTCGACTTCGCCCCGCCGCAGCGGGGCTGCGCTCGGAATGACATATTTCAGGTCCTTGGATTAATTCGAATCCTTCGCCATTCATATTATATATGAGTGTCGAAGGGTCCGCGTTAGAACGGACCGACCCGAGCGCCTATTCAAGGTCGAACTGCCGCGTTAGAACGGCAGGGGAGCTCGCACTTATTAACCTTAATTTAGCTTTTTCGAAAGGTTTCGGACCAAAGGGTAAGAGCCAAACGGATTAAGTTTTGCTTTGCCCTTGGTGAGTTTTTCGCCTTAAACCGGCTGGAGACTCCCAAAGGAAGATTCAAACCTTCCTTTCCAGAGGGTAGGGTATGGGATTCCAATCCATTTGCCTTACGCCGTCCGCAATTAAAGAAAGAGCAAATCATCTGATTCGATATTCCCGCTTCTTAAGGGCGAGGATTTCGAAGAAGATAAACACGCAAAAACTTACTATGAACAGTTTCAGAAAGATCTTCGCTGCTGGCGTCATGATGACCACCATTTTGTCTTTGTGCGTCGTTTCGGCTCCGTCCGCTTCCGCGGCCGCTTCTGCCGGCGACCTCATCAAAATCAGTGGTTCGTCCTCGGTTTATTACCTGGGCGCCAATGGCAAGAGGTATGTTTTCCCTAATGAGTCTACTTATTTCTCCTGGTACAAGGATTTCTCCGGTGTCGTGACTGTTCCGCAGTCCGAGATCGAGGGCTATCCTTTGGCCGCTAACGTCACCATCAGACCGGGCACCAAGCTGGTCAAATCTCCTTCCATCAACAC
Source organism: uncultured Gammaproteobacteria bacterium (assembly GCA_964584605.1). Lineage (GTDB taxonomy): Bacteria > Patescibacteriota > Patescibacteriia > Patescibacteriales > WJLG01 > JBAZHE01. The sequence goes on along the minus strand of CAZPAK010000099.1, from coordinate 351 downwards.
CGTTTACGCTGTTGAGCCGAGTGGAGTTTTGCGCTCCATCGTCAGCGAGGAGAATGCCATCGCCCTTTGGGGTTCTGATTGGGCCAAGCAGGTTGTCGATGTCATCGACTCCTTCTTCACCAATTACACTGTTGGCACTCCGTTGACCGCTGGTGTTTATCCGGCCGGTCAGCTCTTCAAGACCACCGGTTCTCCGGATGTCTATGTTCAGGGCACTGACGGAAAAGCCAGAAAGTTCGGCACTGAGGCCGCTTTCTTGGCCAACAATTATAACTGGGATTTCATTGAGGCTGCTGGTACTTCCTTCGTCATGCCGTCTGCCGGCTCTGCCGTCAATGACACGGAGGATGA
>CAZPAK010000098.1:0-3005 GCA_964584605.1 uncultured Gammaproteobacteria bacterium | reverse complement strand
GCCATGGAGGCGGTGGAATGGATGGAAAAGAACAAGCTGAACCGCAAGGTCGTGCATACCAAGTATCGGAAGAGGAGTAGCTAGTAGTCGGCAGCTGGATTTCTGATGATAAAAATAGTTGTCCGATAAAATTCTCCTTTATTGTAAAATTTTTATATTTTTAATTGCCTAGCTATTAGCTGCCGACTACTAGCTGCAAAAAATATTATGAAAAAACACATCGGCACGATTACGATTTTCTCTAACGACAGGCACAATAATGCGGTGAGGTTGCAGGAAGTCCTGACCGATTCCAGCAATCTGATCCGTTCGCGCTTTGGCATAAATTTGGCTCCGCTCTGTAGCGAGAAATGTCCCGGCGTGATCGTTTTGGTGGTAGAGGGGACGATTGCGCAGATAAACGCCTTGACCAAAAAGATCGACAAGATCTATGCCGTTAAGGCTAAGAACGTGATCATAAGTAAATAAGATTATGCAGTATTTTAAAACAGGGGCTTTGACCAAAGTGGATTCGGTTGCCATAGCTCAATTTTTAGTCTTGGCCGGGGTGGCCACAGGACTTCCCTTCTTCTTTCATTTCCAATGGGCGACCGGTCCGATAGTCAACGCTCTGTTGATCATTGCCTTGTTTCTCTTGGGCATTCGTTCGGCTTTTTTATTGTGTCTCATTCCCAGCTTGATGGCTTTGGCCGGAGGTCTGTTGCCGCCGGTGTTGGCGCCGGTCGTGCCTTTCATCATGATATCCAATGTCATTTTCGTCTTCACCATCGATTATTTGTATCGCAATGCCAAGAATCCGGTGCAGGGTTTTTGGTTTGGGATGGGCATCGGCGCCGGCTTGAAGTATCTTTTCCTTTATTTCAACACTTCCCTAATGAGTCATCTGGTCTTGAAAGGGGAATTGGCGTCAAAAGTGGCCATGATGATGTCTTGGTCTCAGCTGGCTACGGCCGCCGCCGGCGGCGTCATCGCCTTCGCGATTTTAAAGTCATTGAAAAGGATATAGGGTTTCAACGGATGAAAATAAAAAACCGCCTTCCTTTCTTGGATTGGCGGTTTTGTCATTTTTCCCAGAAACTGTCAGATAGGATGTAAAAACATTTGCCTTCCCCATCTATGACTTCCAATTCCTTTCCCAGGTCAGCTTTGACTTGCAACGGCACTGGATCGATGCCGGCGAGTTCCCTGAGGAATCTCTCTTCGTTTTGAGAGATGGTCGTCTTCCTTTGCGGCGGTCCGTGGGTGACTGGCGCCTTGGGCTTTGGCGATTGGAAAGTCTTGAAGGAGCGATCGATCATTTCATCGATGAATGATTCTCTGGACATTTTCTGCCCCCTTCCGTTCAGTTGAAAGAGTATTTGAATATTACGATATCTCCATTGGAAATGGTGAGAACATCCTCGGCGCTTATTTTAGCCTCTTCCTTGATTTTGTCAAATGCCCACCAGTATTCATTCAGTATGAAATAGACGGTCTTGGCACCGGTCAGCTGGCTGGCCTTTCTGGCCGTTTCGCGATCGGCCTTCTTGTATACCATGTCCAAATAAGTTCGGTACAGCGGCCCGCCGGTCGGTATAGGATAGAAATAGACATTGATGTCCTGCCAATTCCTGATTTCTTGGTAGTTTTGGAAATAGCGATTGAAGCCAAAAGTCTTTAAGGCGGCCACTGACACTTGTTGGTTCGCCAGCACGACATAGGGTTTTCCGCCGGCATCCTGTTCGACGGCCTTCACGGCATTAAAATCGGCGGCCGAGACAGAGAAGCTGCGCGAGTTGAAATAGTTGTCCTTGCGTGGATAAGAGCAATACAGCGAGGCAACGACGGCCAGGGCCAAGAAAGAGATCATGACCGTTTTTGAGAAGCGATTTTGTCTCTCGATGGCCCCTAAAAGCGAGGCGGCCAGTAAGGCGATGGCCGGCATGATAAAGAGAAAAGATTCGGTCAAAATGCGGATCAGGTAGTCGCCACGCTCATAGCTGATCAGCGAGCCAAAGCTTACGAACAATTTGGTCGCGAAGAAGGCGGTCAAAAGGGATAGGGACATGCCTGCGGCCAAGGTTAATTCGCCTAATTCTTTCCTTTTCAAGAAGGAGAAGATCAAGGCGGTGGCGAATATCGCGGTCAGCCAAATGTTTTGGTAATAAGAAAAGAAATGGATGAAATTAAGAATGATATTCTCTTGGCGGGCAAAACCCCAAAGAAGATTAGAGGCGTTTGCCGGCAAGGGCGCTTCCGCTCCGCCCGTCTTTCCCATTTGCGAGACATAAAGAGCCAGTGGTAGAGCCGCGGCCGTTCCCAACAGTCCCAAGGACAGTGCGACGACCTTGACCTTTTCTTTCAAGATTCTGTTCGCGGTCAGAAGAAAGGCCCAGGCCAGGGCCGGAATGCCGGCCAGCGGATGGCAACAGAAAGAGGCCAAAGCCAAGAGGGCGGCAAGAGCAGTATTCCATCCGTCTTTCCGCGATAGGCCGGCGAACAAAGATAGAAGCAAAAATAGATAGGCCAGATTCTGCGGGACCGTGATGCTGAAGATGGAGAAGGGGAGGATCAGTAAAATAAGAATTGGCAATTGGTAGTTGGCAATTGGCAATTTTAAAGACAAGAAATATTTTATGGCCTTGGGTAATGTGAGGGCAGTCAAGACGGGAAGCAACAACTTGTCCAGCCAATCGATGGGCAAGAAGAATAATTTATGGGCGACGATTTCCAGAGAATATTGCCCCAAGTACAGGAATTGTTTGGGTTGTATGAAGCCTTGTTCGTCGATCAGTTCCAAGCTGGCCTGGTGGATGAATGGGTCGTAGCCGTAGCCGTATTTGAAGACGGCCCAAAGCGCCGAGAAGGACAGGAAATAATGAAGCGATGTCAGAATGGTCGGCAAGGCGTTCTTCTTGATGGCTAAAATCAAGGCGGCGGTGGCCAAAAGATAAACAGCGAAGAATAGCGGTGAGACAGCTTGCCAGGGGGAGGTGAGAGCGGAATCGGTCCTGGCGGAAGATAAA
>CAZPAK010000097.1:0-3006 GCA_964584605.1 uncultured Gammaproteobacteria bacterium | reverse complement strand
ACCGAGGTTTCTTTGGCTAAGATCGCCGATCAATATGTCGAGTATATCAAGACTGTTGATAATATAGATCCTGGAGCGTTGGCCGATTTTTTAGTGGTGGCCGCCAAGCTTCTGTGGATAAAGTCGAGAGCGCTCCTGCCCTATCTTTTTCCGGCCGAAGACGCCGAGACCGACGATCTTGAACGCCAGTTGCGCATGTATAAGGAGTTTTTAGAGGCCATGAAAGGAGTCGAGTTTATTTTAAGGCAAAAAAGATTCTCTTTCTCTCCAGTCGGACGCAATTTACGAAAAATGGTGGGTCAGGCCGACAAGTTCTTCTCGCCGCCGAAGAAAATCTCGGCCGGCGATTTGGCAGCCGTCATGGATGATTTCTTAAAGGCTAAGGCCGGGAAGATGGTGGTATTGGAAGAAAGGGTCATCGAGCATCAAGTGAGCATAGAGGATAAAATAGCCGGTTTGCAAAAATCACTTTTCGACCATCTTAAGGTCAGTTTCAAGGAATTCGTGGAAAAGGCTCAAACTAGAACTGAGGTGGTGGTCTGTTTTTTGGCCATGCTTGAGTTGATGAAGCAGAAATTCGTGGATGTCGACCAAGAAGGCTTGTTTTCGGAGATATCCATCGTTCGCAAAAAATCAGCCGGTTCGGAATTTAGAATTTTTAATTAACATATATGGACAATCTGTTGTCGAAAATAGAGTCTCTGCTTTTCATCTCCGGCCGGCCGATGTCGGTCAGGGAGCTTGCCGATCTTTTGAGGGTGGAGCATAAGGAAGTCGAAGATGCTTGCGAGAAGCTTCTTTCCTTGAAAAAAGATTGCGGAGCCGGAACCCAAGTCATCAAGAACGGGGCAAGTTTCCAGATGGTCACTTCGCCGGACAACGCCGCCTTGATCCAGGAGTTCGTCAAAGACGAGACCACCGGAGAGTTGAGCAGGCCATCCTTGGAGACTTTGACCATCATCGCTTACCGCGGCCCGGTGTCCAAGACCGATCTGGACCGTATCAGAGGAGTGAATTGCGGCATGATTTTGCACAACCTTCTGACCAGGGGTTTGATTGACTGTCGCGAGGATAAAAAAAGAGAGGAGAGCTATTATACTGTGACATTTGATTTTTTGAAGTTTTTGGGCTTAAATGAAGTGAGCCAACTGCCGGATTTCGAGAGGCTTCATGCAGATGATACTATTGATAGGATTTTGGCTGAAGATAGCCAAAATAATTTAAAAAAAGAAGTATCGGAAATCGCTTCGGGCGATGAGTGTGACGGAGATGGTGCTAAGGCCACCGACGAGATGACTCAAGGGCAAAAGGCGGCGGTCTTCTCCGAGGCCTTGTCTGAAGTGGCAGGGATTCAAGGTGCTTCGGAGGATGAGGATGAATTCGAAGAAGATGATGAATCACAGGAGGATGAACCAGGGGAGGATGAGGCAGGGGAGGCACAATGGGGCGATAATAATAAACAGGGGGAGTAAAAATATGATGGAAAAAATAGAGTCTATCGAGGTGGGGTCAAAGAAAGAGGGTTTGCATTGGGAGGATTGGCGACGAGCTGAGAGGTGGATGACCAATGTCGATTATTTTAAAAAAGAGAATGCCGAAGGTTTGGCTAAATATCTAGAGATATTAGGTAAGTTGCCCAAGATAAGCGGCACCGACAATCCTGATATGCAAGCGGTCGCGGGAATGATCGACAAGATGTATGCGGAAGGCAAGCCCGATCCAGACTTCGATCATTTTTATGCCGACTATGTAGAACAGTTCGACCCGGAAAATTATTTGACACACAGAGCTAGATTTCGCCGGGACAACATGATGTATCGAAAGGATTTGTCAGAATCAACAGTCAAAGATTTTTATGAAGGCAAGCAATGGGAGAAGGTGGATTAAATATTAACTCGGTGTGAATGTTTTTGTTTTTTTCAATTTTTTTATTATCAAATATTATTTTTAGCGGTTTTTTCCCGGGTAGCTTGGCCACTCGAGCCGATTTTCCTTTGGCTGAAGACAGGGGGCGGGTTTTGGGCGCCTTCGAGCAGGCCAATCATCTGCCGCTGGCCGCCTACAATCATTTCCATCCGGAGAATTATTTGCCATTGAACGAGGACAAAAAATATGTCCCAATCAAGAAAGGAGGGGAGCCTTTGAGCGTCTTGGCCTCTTCCAGTCTGGTCATGGACGGCGAGACTGGCGACATTCTATGGCAGAAAGGGGCTGACGATAAGCGCCCCATAGCCAGCATCAGCAAATTGATGTCGGCCTTGGTCTTTTTGGACAGTGTGCCGGATTGGGCCAAGACCTATAAACTCAAGAAGAGCGATATCAGAATTGGCGGAAGGTCGTATGTCTATGAAGGGGAGGAGCTGACTGTCGGCGATCTTTTTCATCTGTCCTTGGTCGCTTCGGACAATACGGCAGTGATCGCTTTGGTCTCCTCTTTGGGTCTCTCTGAAGACGAGTTCGTCGTTCGAATGAATGAAAAAGCCGAAGCCATTGGTTTGAAAGACACATATTTCAAGGATGCCACCGGTCTGTCCTACAATATTTCAACTGTAAAAGATGTTGTTATATTAGCCAAAAAAGCTTTAGTAAGGAAAAATATAAGGGAAGCCGTTCTGAAGGAGAGGTATGATTTTAAAACCAAGGCCGGCCGGGCGGTTTCGGCTGAGTCGACCGATGATCTGCTCGTCAATTTTCCCAAGAACGGTTCAAGTTTGATCGGCGGTAAGACCGGTTATACCAGCGAGGCCGCTTATTGTTTTGTTGGCGGTTTCGTCAACGGAGATGGCCGAGAGATATTCGCGGCCGTTTTGGGCGCTCCCAGCGATTATGCCCGCTTCCATGAAACGAAGAAGGCGGCCGATTGGGCCTTTGCCAATTTTGAATGGCAAATTGCCAATTGACGGGCGGTTGCTGTATAATTAAGACAGTTTTTATTATCTAATTTCAATATTATGTCTAAGATCATCATCGGTAATTGGAAGATGAATGGCAGTGTTCGCAGTAATC
>CAZPAK010000096.1:0-3039 GCA_964584605.1 uncultured Gammaproteobacteria bacterium | reverse complement strand
TTTGAATACTTAATAAAAACAGATTGGAATCTTGATAACATCGTTCAGAAAATTATAAACAGAATAAAAGACTAATACAATATATTATTCTTGTTTAAAAAGCAAAAATTCCTTCCCCTTAAACCCCTTCCTTTTTGCTTTTTATTTGAAGAGAATAAGGAGTCTTGAAAAAATGAAATTCACCCCTAACCCCTCTTTCATTTTTTCAAAACAAAAAAAACAAAATTCAAATTCTTTTTTAGAGCAATCCCGATTGCTATCGGAATTAAAGTAAAACATGCACATCACATAACACGGCATATCTGGTTACGGCTTTTTACAAAAGCCTTCACCCATATTTGCCTCCGCTACGCTACGGCAAACATCAGATATGCGCTGACGTTCTGCGAAATATTGTTTCATCCATTGTGATATGAAAGTTATACTTTTAGTCTTAATCGTTATGACCCTTTTCCTTTCCGGCTGCGTCGAGACCAAGCCGCCGGAGCCGGGGAGCGCCTTGCCTTCCTTCGAAGCTTATCGCCAGGCGCAAGAGGTGAAGGAATTGTCCAAAGATCGCAATCAGGAAGTTCAAAAGGCCTTGGATGAATAAGAATATGCCATTAAAAAATCCGCATCGCGAGTGATGCGGATTTTCCGTTTTTAGCCTTATTTCAAGAGCTTGCCGATGTTGCCTTTTTTGAGCTGTATGTATTGGTAGGCGCCAAGGGCGGCGGTGGTGCCGGAACCGGCGGCGATGGTGATCTGCTTGAAGGCGGTGTTCGTGCAATCGCCGGCGGCGAAGAGGCCAGGGAGGGAAGTTTCGCCTTTGGGATTTATAATTATCTCTTTGTTCTCATTCAGCGCAACCAACTCAGAGACCAAACCGGTGTTCACCACAAAGCCGATCTCGATGAAAATGCCATCCAGGGTGATTTCTCGCACTTCTCCGCCTTCGGCCGGCCGGATGGAGATACTGGCGACTTTTTTATCGCCTTTTATTTCTTCAACTTTGTTTTCCAAGATTATTTCAATATTATTGATGCCGCGGACTTTTTCTTCCAACTTCTCAAAGGCCTGAAAATCTTTGAATTGATGAATCAAATAAACTTTGGCGGCGATTTTGGAAAGCACCTCGGCCGCGTCCAGAGCGCTGTTGCCGCCGCCGACCACAGCCACGGTTTTGTTCTTAAAGAGGGGACCGTCGCAATTGGCGCAGAAAGCCACGCCGCGTCCTTCCAATTCTTTTTCGCCCGGAACATTCAAGCGGCGGTGTTCGGCTCCAAGGCAGGCAATGACGGTTTTGGCTTTGATCTTTTCCTCCCCGACAAAAACTTCAAAATCCTCTTCAGCTGATTTTACTATCTTGGAAACCTCGGCTGTTTTGAATTCCACGCCTAAGGCCTTGGCCTGCTTTTCCATTTTGTCGACCAATTCCAAAGAGGGGATGGATTGGAAGCCGGGATAATTTTCGATCAGCGAGGCCCAAATCATCTGCCCGCCGGAATGCTTGGTGATGAGCAATGTCTTCATTTCGCGCCGCGCCGCATAAATAGCCGCCGCATAGCCGGCCGGGCCGCCGCCGATGATGATTGAATCGTACATAAATTGGTATTTAGTATTTAGTATTTAGTGTCGGACAGTATCGATGGGCATTATATATTATACATTATACTATATACAAAATACATTCTTGACCAGACTCTTTTTTCGTGTTTTTTAGCGACTTTTACCCTTTGACGGCCTAAATCGTTTCTGATAGAATTGACTATGGAGAATAATAATTAATTCGCCAATTAATTTTAAATTATGAAAAAGACAATTCTTTTCATCGGCGTCTTGTCCCTGATACTGACGGGCTGCGCCGCGAAAACCGCTAAGATCCTGACTCCCGATGAGGCCAAGACTAAGGCCGGTGATTACATCAACAATGTCCTTTTGGAGGGCAACCCCGACTATAAGGCCGAGGTCACTTCTGTTACGGAGGAGAATGGAATCTATAAAGTGATGGTCAAGATCAACGATCGCGAAATCGATTCTTATATGACCAAGGACGGAGGCAAGTTCTTCGATCGCACTTTTGACATGAATCAAAAAAATGAAGGCGATGCCTCTCAGCCGGCCGCCGGACAGCAGTCGATCCAGACCGTTAACACCAAGGCCGCCAAGCCGACCGTCGAAGTGTTCGTGATGAGCCATTGCCCTTACGGAACTCAGATCGAGAAAGGCATCATCCCGGCCATCGAGACTTTGGGCGACAAGGTTGATTTCAAGGTCAAGTTCTGCGACTATGCCATGCATGGCCAGACTGAATTGACCGAACAGCTGACCCAGTATTGCATCCAGAAGAACGAACCGGCCAAGCTGATCGCTTATTTGAAATGTTTCTTGGGCACCTCCGGTGATGCCGCCGGCAGCGCTCAATGCGTCAAGGACAACAAGATCAATGAATCCAAGCTGAAGTCTTGCGTTTCGTCCACCGACAAGCAGTACAAGGTCAATTCCGGCTTCGCCGACAAATCGACTTGGCTCAACGGTTCTTATCCTAAATTCGACATTTTCAAGGCTGACAATGAGAAATACGGCGTTAAGGGCTCTCCGACTTTGGTCATCAACGGAGAGGTCATCAGCGCCTCTCGCGACAGCGACAGCCTGCTCAAGACCATTTGCACCTCTTTCGAGACTCAGCCGGGCGAGTGCCAGGCTCAATTGTCTTCTGAAAGCCCTTCGGCCGGCTTCGGCTACAATGCCGGAGGATCCGACTCAGGCGCCACCTGCAACTAGTCGTTTTTCAGCTATCTTTACAGAAAAGGAAAATAGTGTTAGCATGATTGTCAGATTAACTATCTAACGCAGTTTGTCTTTGCGGGGGTAATTGTTTGAAAATGGTTGAATTAGCTTATATTGGCTAAATTTGATATTTTTTGCTTCAAACATGGAGCTTAACATAGTCTGAAAAAAGTCCTCTTTACAGTTTTTGATGTAATTGGACGATAAAATAGGATTTTGAGGAAAGATTATTGGCTCTAAAACTCAATAAAGCTCCCGGAAGGATAAAAG
>CAZPAK010000095.1:0-3042 GCA_964584605.1 uncultured Gammaproteobacteria bacterium | reverse complement strand
TTTAACTAAAATCAAATATGAAGAAGGGTATACATCCGAAGTATTACGAAAAAGCTCAGGTCGTTTGCGCTTGTGGCAACAAATTCGAAGTTGGTTCCACTAAGGAGGGATTGAGCGTCGAGCTTTGCTCGGCTTGCCATCCTTTTTATACCGGCAAACAGAAATTGGTCGACACCTCTCGCCGCGTCGAGAAATTCCAAGCCAAGCTGGCAGCTTCCAAGGAAGTCTCCGGAGGCAAGGTCGTTCGCAGCAAGAAGGAAAAGAAGGCTGCCAAGGCCGCCAAGAAGACTGCCAAAAAAGTCGAGAAATAAGCATAGGCAGACGGCTATTCTTCTTTGATATGGTATAATTCACCATATTAAGGGAGAATAGCCGTTTTTATTATAAAAATATGTACGAAGAGATAAAATCGCAATTCGCCGAATTGGAAAGGAGACTTTCCGATCCGGCCGTCATCGGCGACCCATCCAAGCTGGCCGATATAGGAAAGAGGCATGCCGCCGCCAAGAATTTGGCCGAGCGGGTCTTGGAATTGGAAAGGATAGACAATGCCATAAAAGAAAACAAAGAGATGATCGAAAAAGAGAGCGATCAGGAGATAAGAGATATGGCTGCGGCCGAATTGCCGGAGTTGGAGGATAGGGCCAGGGAGTTGAAAGACGGAATAGAAGAAGAGCTGCATCCGGCCGACCCTAATGACAAAAAGGATGTCATCGTCGAGATACGCGCCGGCGCCGGCGGAGACGAATCCGCCTTGTTCGCCGCCGAACTGTTCCGCATGTATTCCCATTATGCCGAGAGTATGGGCTGGAAAGTCCATATGTATGACTCCAGCCAGATCGGCATCGGCGGTTTCAAAGAAGTCACTTTCGGCATCAGCGGTAAAGATGTCTATGGAACCATGAAGTATGAAGGCGGGACTCATCGCGTTCAGCGCGTCCCGGAGACCGAGAAAGCCGGCCGCGTGCACACCTCAACTGTCACCGTGGCCGTCATGCCGGAGGCCGAGGAAGTGGAGCTGGTCATCGACCCCAAAGACCTTAGAATAGACACTTATTGCGCTTCCGGTCCCGGCGGTCAAAAGGTCAATAAAACCTCTTCCGCCATTCGCATCATCCATATACCGACCGGCGTAGTAGTTCAATGCCAAGACGAAAAATCACAGCATCAGAACAAAGAAAAGGCCATGATGATACTGCGCTCGCGATTGGCGTCGAAGATGGAAGAAGATAGATTGGCCAAAAATTCAGCCGCCAGGAAGAAACAGATAGGCACCGGTGATCGCAGTGAAAAGATCAGAACCTACAATTTTCCCCAAGATCGAATCACCGACCATCGCATCAAGGAATCATGGAGCAATATCGGGTTCATAATGGAGGGCGGCATGGGCGACATGGTAAAGGCATTGAAGGCGGCCGATAAACAGCTCAGGAGTCAGCAAAAATAAAAAAGGCCGGAACAGAGCTTTGCAAAATGCAAAGATTATTCCGGCCGGAGCGTGGCCTCAATTCCGTCCTATCCGATAAGGATGGCTACGGTCCGCTCCCTCGCCGACCAGGTGTTGGAAAAGACATCACCGGATGCCTGGTGGCGGCCAAGCCCTTTGTTGCGACGAAAATCAGGTAGTTTGTCCCCATTCACTTAAAGGAGGTCCTGCTTCGTCTTTGGCTTGATTTTCCCGTTCTATCCGAGCGTTCTTAGTCGAACTTGGACTTTGACCTTGGTCTTTCGATCTGGTGATAAGACCGGTCAATGGCTGAATGGAACGGATTTTGAGAAAGAACCGGCTTTCCAGCTCGGACCTTATCGCCCGCGCTGGCTCGGTGTCTTGCCGTGCCCGACGACGGACAGCCCGAGAGATGGACAATCCCATCTTTTTGCCGCTGATCGACATAATAACAAGAGATTATGACCAAGTTAAATACCATCGGCTCGCTGCTTAGGGAGGCCGCCGATGGCCTAAAAAGGAACGATCCTTCCTCCCCTCTTCTGGAGGCGGAGATGTTGCTGGCCTTCGTCTTGGAGAAAGACAAGGTTTTTTTGTATACCCATTCAGATCAAGAGGTCGACCATTGGGCCAGGTTTCGTTTCAAGCGCCTCTTGAATAAGCGCCTTAAAGGGTGGCCGATAGCTTATTTGACCTCTCATCAATGGTTCTATGGTCTTGATTTTTCCGTCGACGAAAGCACCTTGATCCCCCGACCGGAGACTGAATTGATGGTCGATGAGGCCTTAAAATCAGCCAAAAGTGAAAAGTTAAAAGTGCAAAATATAATCGATTTGGGTACAGGTTCTGGCTGTATAATTATATCTTTAGCTAAGAACCAGGAGAAAATCAGTGGTAAAATTAATTTTTTTGGAATAGACATCTCAAAGAGGGCCCTGTCTACGGCAAAGAGAAACGCCAAAAAGAACGGAGTCGGTGACTGTATAAAATTTTTGCACAGCGATTTATTGGAAGCCATTGATTTCAATAAGCTGGAAGGAGGCATCTTGATAACGGCCAATCTCCCCTATCTGACGCCGAAGCAAGTGGAGTCGTCTCCCAGCATCAAAAGAGAGCCCAAGAGTGCTTTGATATCCGGTCCTGAAGGGCTTGATCATTATAGTAGGTTGTTCGGGCAGATTGCCGGGCTTGCGCCGGAATCCAGGGCCGGCATGGTCATATTCTGTGAGATCGACGACACACAGGACCGCTCATTCCCCTCTTTGGTCGGCAGTATTCTGCCTGCTGCCTCAGTGACCATAAAAAAAGACCTGTTAGGACTCAATCGTTTGGCGATCGTGGAATTATGAAGACCGCCTAAAATACAAAAGACCTACGGACTGATACCGTAGGTTTTTTTATATTCTTCAGTAAATCACTTCGATTTCCGGTCTGACCACCTCCACCCATGTCTGCCCGGCATTGAGCTGGGCCTCTTGCCCATTGTCCAAATAGAACATAGTCCTTTCTCGGAAGCCGCCCTTGATCCATTTACCGGTCTTGCAGGTTCCATCTACGCAAATGACGGCCGGCCCCTCGCCGATTGGATTCATCTC
>CAZPAK010000094.1:0-3047 GCA_964584605.1 uncultured Gammaproteobacteria bacterium | reverse complement strand
TCCGAGGTGTTGCCGGCCGAGACGGTCTTAAAGTCTCGTTTCTCGCGCAACATCAGCTTGAACATTCCGGTGATAAGTTCGCCGATGGACACTGTGACCGAACATGAGATGGCCATAGCCATGGCCAAGCTCGGCGGTTTGGGCGTGATCCATAAGGGCCTTTCGCCGGAAGATCAGGCCAAGGAGGTAAGAAGGGTCAAGCATTGTCTTTCGGCCTTCATCTCCGATCCAATCGTGGTCAATATTAATGACACGGTCGAGAAGGTTTTGAAGATGCGCGAGGCCAAGGGCTATAAATTCTCCAGCTTTCCCGTCGTCGACGATAACGGCAAGATGGTCGGCCTGGCCACTCGGAGTTTCTTCGATTATTGCCGGGACAATCAAAGACACATCGCCGATATCATGTCTTCGGAGATCGTAAGTCTGCCTGAAGGGGCTCAGATCGAGGACGCCTATAACAAGATGATGGAGGAGCATATCCGCATTTTGCCGGTGTTCGATGTTTCCGGGGCCTTCAAAGGCATCTACACGCTTTCCGACGTCAAACGCATCATCAATGGCGATCATGGCGATTATAACCTGGCCAAGGACGGAACCTTGCTCGTGGGCGCGGCCATCGGGGTGAAAGATGAAGAACGCCTAAGATTTTTGGCCGAGGCCAAGGTCGATGTATTCGTTATCGATACGGCGCACGGTGATTCCAAGGGTGTCATCGATATGGTCAAGTTCTGCAAGCGCGAATATCCGTATATCGATGTCGTGGCCGGGAATGTGTCGGAAGGCGAGTCGGCCAAACGTTTGGCCGATGCCGGGGCCGATGGCGTCAGAGTCGGACAAGGGCCTGGCTCCATCTGTACGACAAGGATCGTGGCCGGGGTCGGCTGTCCGCAAGTCACCGCTGTCTATGAATGCTCGAAAGCTTTGCGGGGTTCGGGCGTAGCTGTTTGCGCCGACGGCGGCATAGAGTATTCAGGCGATTTCACCATCGCTTTGGGCGCCGGAGCTGACTGTGGCATGTTCGGCAAATTCTTCGCCGGCACCACAGAATCGCCCGGAGAGGTCATCTATAACAACGGCAGCAAACCAGTCAAAGCCTATCGCGGTATGGGGTCTTTGGGCGCCATGTTGGAGCACAAGGCCTCGCGCGAACGCTATGGCCAGACCGACAGCAGCAAGGACAAGCTCGTGCCGGAAGGCGTCGAGAGCATAGTCGATTATCGCGGCGACGTTTCCGTCGTATTGCATCAGCTTTTGGGCGGATTGCGCAGCGGTATGGGCTATACCGGGTCTAAGACCATCGCCGAGTTGCAGGAGAAGGCCGATTTTTGGCGGATAAGCGCGGCCGGTCAGAAGGAGTCTCATCCTCATGGCCTGGCCGTCATTCAGAACGCACCCAACTACCGAGTATGAAGAAAGGAGAAGCAATGAATATTTCCAAAGAATTGAGAGATGGTCTTGATGAGTTGACCAGGAAGGCCAGAGTCATCGCCATAACTTGTTTGCAGTGGGGCGACACCGGAAAAGGGAAGTTCGTCGACCTGCTGGCCTATTGGGCGGACTACATCGTCCGTGGCACTGGCGGCGACAATGCCGGCCATAGCATCCACGCGAACGGCGAAGAATATGTCTTCCATATCGTTCCATCAGGGATACTCTATGATGCCGACGGCAAATGCAACGTCATCGGTTCTGGGACGGTGGTCAATCCGAAGACTTTGATCCATGAATTGGGCCTGCTCAAAAGCGCCGGTCTGACCTATGACAACCTTCGTTTGTCCTTGAATGCCAAGTTGATACTTCCGACCCAGATAGTGGTCGATCGCCTAAGGGAGGTCTCTTCCAAAGGCGGAAGGATCGGCACTACGGGGCGCGGCATCGGTCCGGCCTACGCGGATTTCTATGCCCGCCAGGGGTTGAAGGTCAACGATCTTCTGAACAAGGATGTCTTTGTGGCGAAATTGCGGCGGCATTTGGACGCCAAGCGCCGCGAGCTGGCCAGCTTCGACCATCACATCATCAAAGAAGTGATGGCGCACGAAAGCTTGAACAGCGGACTTTATTACAGCCCGCAGGACATGTTCGACGAGGAGGCGATAGTCAATGTCTACCTCGGTTATGGCCAAAAGCTGGCCGACTTGATCGTCGATACGGACGAGTTGGTCAGAGAGGCTGTCGCAAGTTTGAAGCGAGTTCTTTTGGAAGGAGCGCAAGGAGTGTTGTTGAGCGTCGATCATGGCAGTTATCCTTATGTCACTTCTTCCGATTGTTCGGCGGTCGGGCTGGCCAAGGGGGTCGGTCTCAATCCCAGTCAAGTCGATATGTCGCTGGGCATAATCAAAGGCTTCTATATGACGCGCGTCGGCGAAGGCCCTTTCCCCACCGAGTTGGGGGGAGAGGATTCAGCTCGTTGGTGTGCGACAAAAAAGAGGGCCGATGAGGAAGTGTTTTATCCGGATGTTTCGGTCAATGATACGGACGAGTTTCGGCAAGGCATCGCGTTGCGTCGAGTCGGCAAGGAATATGGCGCCACTACGGGCCGTCCGCGCCGCACCGGCTGGTTGGATCTGCCTCTTTTGCGCCACGCCATCGACTTTGCTCCCTATCTGATCATGACCAAACTCGATGTCCTCAATGATTGCAATACCATCAGGGTCTGCGAATCCTATGAGTATGTCGGTCCGGACGTCTATTATGGAGACAAGTTCTTGACCAAGGGGAAGGTCATAGAGACGGCCATAGTCGATGCGGAGATTCTGAAGCATTGCCTTCCGATATATCAGGATTTTCCTGGCTGGCAATCGGATCTTTCCGGGATCAGGGACAGGGGCGATCTGCCCAAGGAGCTACGTGATATCCTGGAATTCATCGAAAATCAAGTCGGCGGCGAGACGGTGGCCATCTCCACGGGCCCGGATCGCGAAGAGACCATCTTCGATTGTGGATTGTTGATCATTTGATTTCTTTAAGACCGCTTTCGCTTCATGCGCCAGCGGTCTTTTAATTTTGCCTTTTGCGCCCCTAAGGGATATAATGGAAAAGTGCGGTTG
>CAZPAK010000093.1:0-3123 GCA_964584605.1 uncultured Gammaproteobacteria bacterium | reverse complement strand
CCTCTTCTCTGTCGCTGAAACCATCTCCATCTGTATCAGTGTTATAAGAATCTGTCCCCAAGGACTCTTCTACCACATCCGTCAAACCATCGCCGTCGGTATCAATTGAATAATCTCTCACTACCGGAGAAGGCAACCCCTTCATGCAATCGTCAACCATCTTTAATTGCTCTTGGCTGTATAAACCAGTTTGATTATCTATTAAAAGCTCTTTTTGGCACTGCTCTCTTGTCTTGGTCACTGGAGATGGATAATCGAAAACATCATTATCTCGCCCGGTTTCAGAAGGAGTGGCCGTCTGCTGCCCGGCCGCCAAGCCGCCGGTCGGCAAACTAAAACAATAATTCAATTCGTAATTTTTGCCTCCTTCTAAGGCGCGATAGGAATAATTGTCATTTGGACAGACACCTTCATTCCTTGGTTCCGGATTGGACGGAACCCTTGTCATATAAGTCACTGTTCCATAAGCTATTGATCCTAAACCGCCAAAATCAACACTGTCCGGATAGAAACCCTGATCGTTATAATAAAGCCCTAGTGCTGTTTGCACCTGCTTGATATCGGCCAAGCGGCTGGCGTTTCTGGCTTTTTCTCTGGCGGCCTCGCCGCTCAGCTCGCGGGACAGTTGCTCTTGGCTAATTCCAAGCATTTCGGACACGAATTCCTCAAAGGTCTTAAAATCTTCCGGCTCTTTAATGTCGACTTTTTGATCGAAACCGCTCAAATTCATCCGGAAAGATAAATCTATTGAGGTCTGCGCCTCAGCCATGGAAAAAGATGTTTGTAGGCGATGCAAGTAGTGGTCTTTTTTACCTATCCAGGCCTCAAAATCATTGATTTTAATATCATCAATCGCTTTGTTAACATCATACTTCTGCTCTTCGGAGAAAAGTTTTCCGCCCACAGACTGATTGGCTTCCGATAAAGCCGCCCTAAATTCCTCCTTGTCTAAAGCAAAAATAACATGATAAACGCTCTTCCTATCTATTTTATCATCAGGCAACGCTTTGACTAATTTAAATATTTCATGGTCTTCGTAAAATATTTTACTAATTCTGGAAAGTTCTTCTTCATTCAATTCCTTTTTCTCCAACTCTTTTCTAATCTCCTCTATTTGGGCAAGTGTTCCGGTAGAAATATCGAATTTTATCCATTTACCAGCCAAAAAGGAGGTGTCAAAAAACGGTAATTTAGGCAATTCTGAGAATTTTAAAAAACAAATTTCTTTGCCAGACTGAATAAAACTAAGGCCGATTTTAGAGTTAAAGGCCTCAAGTAATTCTTTATTTTCAACCATCTCTTCAGGAATCGAAACGACCTTGCCCTCTAAGAGAATATCGCTTTTCGAGCGAGGTTGATCATCTTTAGAAGCATCTACCTCCCCTTGAAAAGACACCAAATAACTCAAAGATATTTCCGGGGAAGAATAGGCCTCGTCCACAAAGGAATAAAGTTTTTTTATATCGGCCTTTAATTCAATGTCATATTTCAACAAATCGACTTCATTCATGCTTTGCAACATCTTCTTCAAAACACTCTTCTGTTGCAGGGGAAGATAATAATAACGATAGCCGGCAAAGGCCCCCACGCCCAGAGCCAAAGCGATCAATGTCAAAAGCAAAAGCGGTAAAAAGTTCCTTCTTTTCTTTTTTTGTAGCGATTCAGTGCCATTTTCCCGTTGAACCTGCCCGTCTATAGAAGCATTGTCCATAGTTTTTGCTTTATTTTTAAGCAATTACATTGTAAATCTTTATGCTATTTAAGGCAAGTCCGCCAAAAAACAGCTCCCGCGAATATATCGAAAAAACATCATTAAAAATCAAAAGACCGCCCCGGAAAAATCCGAGGCGGTCTTTTTATATGCCAGTGCTTATTTCTTGCACATGTTCAAGCTCCAGTAGTTGGTCTTGTTGAAGTAATAGTCGGTCTTGGTGACGATCTTTTTCATGGTCTCGATGCACTCGATCGGATATTTGCCGACGGCCGTCTCATCGGATAGCATCAGAACATCGGCGCCATCGAACACGGCGTTGGCCACGTCAGTCACCTCGGCATAGGTCGGATGAGCCTTTTCCACCATAGAAAGCATCATCTGAGTGGCGACGATGGCCGGCTTGTTGTGCCAGTGAGCATGACGGATCAATTCCTTCTGCAGTATCGGCAATTCCTCCAAAGGCATCTCGATGCCAAGGTCGCCGCGAGCGATCATGATGCCGTCGGACTCCTGAATTATCTCATCGACGACGTTGATGGCAGTGGCGCTCTCGATCTTAGAAATGATCTTGATGTCCGAACCGACAATGGCGCGAAGGCGCTTGATGTCATCAGCGCTTTGGGCGAAAGACAGGCCGACATAATCGACCTTCTGTTCCGCACCGAAAGCAGCATCCCTCTCGTCCTTTTTGGTCAATCCGCCGCCGGTCAACTTGGTCTCCGGGACATTGATGCCCTTCTTGGAAGAAAGATGTCCGCCTCTTTCGACGCGAGTATAGATGCGCCCGTCCTTCTTTTCAGTGACCTCGAGCTCAATGGCTCCGTTGACCAAATAGAAAGGATGTCCGACCTGGATGTCGTTATAGAGTTCTTCGTTGTCTATCGGAATGCACTTCTTCTCGACATCACACTCTCCGCCGAAGGCGAAGGAATAGACATCGCCAGAGCTCATGTGGATATCGTGAGGCAAAACGCCGACGCGAATGCGCGGACCGCATAGGTCCTGGAAAATCTTGACATCCTTACCAGTCTCCTCTTTGATCTTGGCCACATGAGCCTTGAGTTCGATCAGTTGTTCGTCGCTGGCATGGGAAAAATTCAAACGGAAAATCTCCGCTCCAGCGACGACCATCTTCTTGAGCATTTCATAGTCTCCGCTGCGCAGGCCGACATTGGCCATGATGATTGGATTCATTTTAGTCATTGGCCGAACCGGAAAAACCCCCTCTCCGAAAAAGGAGAGGAAAAACAAACGACAAACTGAAGGAGATTTTATTTAAAAACCTCTTGGCCGATAAGAGGCCGATTCTGGCCTTATCGTCAAAGAAATCTTTAAACAAATCCCCTGTCGCCGGTCGTTGCCAACGGTTTTCCGGATTTGGCCGGAATTATTTTATGCTATGTTTATAT
>CAZPAK010000092.1:0-3184 GCA_964584605.1 uncultured Gammaproteobacteria bacterium | reverse complement strand
GGCTTGAGCATTGCGATACAACTTGGCGAGCGTCTCATCCTCCACCCTGCCCAAAAATTCGATGTTAGGACAATCCAGGGCCAAGCCGCGCAAACGCTTCATATCGACGCCGCTGCCGAAGATCTTGAGCTTCTTGTCGGGCATCTCCTTGAAGGCCTTGATGACGATATCCACGCGCTTATACGGAGCCAAACGGCAACCGATGAGGAAATACCTTTCAGCCTTCAACTCCTCATCGACCAAGTCGGAAGATAAAGAATATTTTTCAGTGTCGACCGGCGGGTATATCAAAGTCGAATCTCGCCTATAGTATTTCTGGATCCTATTCTGCACGGTCTTGGAGTTGGCAATGAAGAGGTCGACGCGATCGGCGGCCTGGCGATCCCAAATGCGGATGTAATTGAGCATCAAGGAGATAATCTTCTTGAAAAATTTGTTGTATTTGAGCTCGTTGATGTATTGATGGGTGTCGCTCCAGGCATAGCGGGTCGGAGTGTGGCAATAATCGATGTGCAAAGTCTCCGGCTTGGTGATGACACCTTTGGCGAAGGAGCTGGAATCCGACAGGACCAAATCGTAGACGGACAGGTCGAAGAACTCCACGGCCATCGGCATGAAGGGCATATACCACTGATAATGCCTGACGCCGCCCGGCATCTTCTGGATTATCGAGGTGTCAATTTTGCGATCTTTGTAATATTTGTCGACATTGCCAGGCTCGCAAAGAAGGGTGTATATCGGAGCCTCCGGAAACATCTCGGCGAAGACCTTGAGGACCTTCTCGGCCCCGCCGTCCTGCGCCAAATGATCGTGAACTAAAGCTACTTTCATCGGTTTTCTTTTATTCGGTCGCCCTTTTCCTCAAAACGGCCAAAGGGGTCCTTAAGAGTATGGTCAGATCCATCAAAATGGACCAATTTTCGATATAATAGGTGTCGAGCTTGACCTCTTCCTCGAAGGTCAGGTCGCTGCGGCCGGAGATTTGGGCCATGCCGGTGATGCCCGGCTTGATGGTCAGCACCTTCTTGTGATGGCGCTCGTATTTGGCCACCTCTTCCGGCAGATGCGGACGAGGTCCGACCAAAGACATATCACCTTTGAAGACCAAGAAGAACTCAGGCAGCTCGTCGATGGAGAAGCGGCGCAGGAAGCGGCCGAAGTTGGTAACGCGCGGGTCGTCCTTGATCTTGACCAACGGACCGTCCTTGCGAAGATTCTTGTCGGCCAGCTCATTATAACGCATGCTATCGCTCTTATCTATCATAGAACGGAACTTTAAATAGCGGAACAGGCGGCCGCCCTGGCCGACGCGGTAGAGAGGCGAACCATCGTCGCGGCGCGAAAAGAAGACCGGCCCATGCGACTCAAGTTTGACTATGATGGCCGACAGCAACATGATCGGCGACAATAATATGATGAAGGATAAGGAAAAAACAATGTCAAAGATGCGCTTGGCTATCCTGCCCCATCCGTCCAAGGGGGTTCTTTTGACTTCCATTATCGGTATGCCGGCCAATTCGGAGAACTCGGTCTTGAGGACCTTGGTGCCCAAAAGGTCGGCCACATATTTGAAAGTCAGATGATTCTCGTCGGCAAAATCATATAGCCTCAAGACCTCGGCCTTGGTTAGGTTCTGATCGGCTTGGAATATCTCATCCACCTCTTTGACCTTGACCAAATCGGCCAACTCTTGGGCGGTCTCCAATTCAAAATCCCTAGCCCGCTTGATGACTTCATAACCAAAGCTGCGATCCTTGGAAAAATACCCGATCAAAGCGTCGGCCGTCTTGCCGGCCCCGACGACGATGACCTTTTTGACGCCGATGCCGACGCCATAGAGGCTTCTTTGGATGAGGCGGACCAAAGAGCGGCCAAAACCGACAAAGAGGATGGCCAGAATCCAGCCGGCCAGAATGATGAAGCGGGAATCGAAGAGTTCGCGGCGGATGAATATCAAAATGACCACCAGCATGAAGCCGGTGGAACAGGCCAAAACGACGCGATACAGCTCTCTGAAGAGCTTGCGAGCGCTGTGAATATTGTAGAGACCGGTCAAAGAGAATATGATTAGCCACAAAAAGGCCAGCGGCAACAGGGCTTTCGTATAGGAAGAAAGTGACAATTCGAATATCACTGGCCGCAAATCCTTGAAAAAATCGGAAAAACGAAGATAATAGGCGGCAAAACCGGCCAAAACTATCATGGCATAATCCAGAGGCACCAAAAGAAACGAAAAGAAAAGTTCAGAGCGTTTCATTTTTTTAAAATTAAGAAGTCGCCCAATAAAAGGCAACTTCTCTAAATCTCAATAATCCCAGGACAAACTGTAAGCCGGATTCTGTTCCCGTAGAACGGGAAGCGACCATTTATCTAGGCCGACCGTCGCCGATCGGCTCATGCGGGCTACGTTCCTCTCGCTTTTGAGGGCGAGAATTTGCCCTTGCTTCAGGCGGGGTTTACCACGCACCCTTGTCGCCAAGGGGCGAATCAAGTAGCGAATATTAATTTGGATATCCCTAGAATTAACATCCACACCCCGATTCTTTTCACCTTTCTCCGACATTCCACCCCCAAACATTCAAAATTGAAAATTCAAAATTGAAAATTTCGGCGTGAAACGCCGGATAGTATCGTCTCTGTGGCACTTTCCGTAGGATCTCTCCTCGTGGGCGTTACCCACCGCCGCTTTCATGCTCAGCCTCAAGAAGGCCGAAAGTTCGAAGTCCGGACTTTCCTCCAGACACCAAAAAGGTGCCCAGCGGCCGCTCGTTTGCCCTGGAATTGTTGGGATTTAAAGGACTGACTTGTATATGGCTAATATAGCACGCAAAAGACCAAAAGTCAATGAAAATATTGACAATTGGCTAAAATTATGATATATTATTAAGATATCCGAACATTCAAATAAACAAAAAAGGAGAACTAGCCATGCCAAGACGCCAAGTGCCCCAGCCGGAGACAGTGTCATTGATCGATGATGAAAAATCCCCTTCTTGCCCGGGATACCCTGGTGTTTGCGGAAATTTCTGCTCCAAGAACGAAAGCCGACACATCGGCCACCCGGAGCTTTTGCCCTGCGGCTTACCCAAATAACAATAACCCTCCAAATCAAAACGACCAAACCTTCAAGGAATGGTCGTTTTTTCTATGCAACTCTATTTCAACTTCTTCATTAAATCGGAAT
>CAZPAK010000091.1:0-3226 GCA_964584605.1 uncultured Gammaproteobacteria bacterium | reverse complement strand
ATATTAAGCTCATCCCAATCACTCAAGCCATCACCATCGGTGTCTGTGATTTTCGAAAGTTGTTCTTTGCTGGACGCGCAATCGCCGCCGATACAAGCCGTTTGGGTGGCATCTTCCACCTGCTTGACGGCAAAAGGCCGACTGATGTTGTTTCTCATTCCAGCGGCCCAAAAAACGATGATGAAAATACCAAAAACAGTCAGCCCGGCCACGGCCAACTTTTGATTGTTGCTCAAATTACCTTCCGCGATATTCTCTTCTACGCGGAATTTCTTTAAAACATCCACAAATAATAAGGGTTATTAATCTTCCTTAAGGTCCTATAAAATTATAACATATTTTTCGGCCACAACAAAACTCCGCAACCGAACAGGGCGGAGTTTTTAAGCAATCAAATTATAAATAAGCATTTAACTAAATACAATAGTAAAAAATGCAAGGGGTAGAACCAATAAAAAAAGTGCCGATGAAGGCTCAAAGGCAAATTCGCTTTGGGCAAAAAAAGAAAGCAGGCCACCCCCAAAAAGGAGAATGCGAAAACAAAGAATCCTGAAAAAAAAGCGAAGGTCAGGCCGAAGAAAGAGGCTGCTAAAAAAGCTGCCCATTTATTACTATTGCCAAAACGCCTAAAGACATAGGCCCAAAGCATCGTCACCCAGCCGCTGTCCAAGGGCAAGAAAAAAATAACAGCAAGAAAAAAAACAGCCGCCAAATTGTTGCCCTTATCGGTCAATCTCAAAAAAACCAAAGCGCAACACAAAGAGAAAACAATATTCAAAAAAGAAGTTTCATAGGCTAAAACAAATGGAAGCTGCGAAACAACGGCCAATATAAAAAGGCGCCGAAGATAGGCGCCGAAATCATGCGTACGGTCATAGCCCAAGGCCAATTCCCCGGCGAAGATCGGCATGGCCAAACGGCCTATTACTCTGAAAATAATCAGATGAGGAAAGAAAACGACGCCGATGTGGTCGATCAGCATCGAAGCGACGGCGATATACTTTAAATACGAATGATTCATTTTTGGAGCGACGACAACCTTAGCCAATCGTCGACCGAAAGATCTTCGGCCCTGGCCTTAGCCGGCAAACCGGCGGAAACTAATAAATTCTCGGTTTCAGATGGCAACATCTTAAGGCCTCCGGCCAAATTATTCTTCAGCATTTTTCTTTTGGCCGAAAAACCTATCTTGGCCAAACGGAACATGGATCTTTCCTTGTCATCACCGGCGGGCGCTTCTTTGGTCTTTATCCTGATGACGGCGCTATCCACCTCCGGAGACGGCCAAAAATCAGAGCGCGAGACATTGAAAAGATTCTCCACCTCGGCATGATACTGGATGGACAAGGCCAGGAGCGACATATCGCCGGGCCTGGCACAGATCCTTTCGACCACCTCTTTCTGCAGCAGAAGCACCATCTCTTTCGGTTTGGGCCAAGAGGTGAAGACGGTGCGCAAAAAGAAGGAAGTTATGTTATAGGGCAAGTTGGCAACTATCTTGTATTTGGTATTTTGTATTTGGTATTTTGTATCGAACAGATTCAATTTCAAGATATCGGAATTTATCAATTCCACATTCTCTCTTTTTTCATTTTTGATCTTTACCCGATTAAACTCGGCCAGCTTGTCATCAAGTTCGACGGAGATCACGCGGCCGGCCGCCTTGGCCAGCCTGGCGGTCAAGAACCCCAAACCCGGACCGACCTCGAGCACCACATCTTCCTTGGTCAAAGAAGCGGCTTCGACGATCCTGTCATACACCTCTTCGTTGACCAAAAAATTCTGCCCCTTGCTGCGGGAAGGCCAGATGTCGTATAGCTTGCAAATTTCCTTTGTTTTATCCAATAGGGACATGTGATGGAGGAATTAATAATTAAGAAAGAAGATTATGAGCATTAAAAGTCGGGGTGAATTTGGACAGAAAGGGATTCCTCGCTAATCGCTCGGAATGACAGAAGGGGCGGGAATCTTCTTTCTCTTATAACACCAACCTCCTCTCCCTCTTTATATCTTCCTCTTCTATCAACAGGTTCATCAACAGGGTGGATAGGGCGGCCAAGATGAAGGTCGCCGGCAAGCCAAATATGGGCGTCAGCAGGAAGATTACCAAAAGCATCAGACAGCGGCCGGAAACGATAGCCATCTCCCTGACCACCGTGTATTCGTCGACATAATGCCCTTGATCGGCGGCGCGCTGATAATTTAAGGCGTCAAAAGGCGCGCGAGTGAAAACACGGGTCAAACTGTGATAGGTGCTGACCACGAATATCTGAAAAGCGGTATCGATGAACATCTTGACTATCCAGCCAAGGGCATAGAGCGCCGTCCCGTATTTCAATATCTTGTCGTTCTTGCCGGAATCGGCCACGCGTCCGACGAACAGCTGCAGGGCCACAGTCGTCACCGCCACCAAAGACGAGATGAATCCGACCTTGAGATAGTTGCCCTGGAGAAGTTCCCAAATGAAGATGGGCCAAATCATGCCCGACACCATGCTCTCGGCTCCGTCACCGGCATAGGCCATCAGGGTCTTGCGCCGCTTCTTGGAAAAGAACTCTTTGAATGTCTTGATATAAGTCCATTCGTATCTCTCCCCTGTCCGTGGCAAAGACAGCAAAGGGACGGACGACAGCAGGAAGACCAAAATAGAAATGACAAAAAGTATATTGTATCCGTATTGCATCAACATCCAACCGGCGAAGACGGGAATAATGGCATTGAAAGCCACCAAACTCGCCTCTAAAAGCGACAGCTCTTTAGTCCTATTGCCCTTATCAGTGAACTTGGACATGTCGGTGTGCAAAGGGACCCAATAGAGGAATCTTTGCATATTCATAAAGACGATGGCCAGTCCCAGAAAAATGAAGACCGAGGCGTCCAAACCGCCTTTGGAGGCATTGGACACCAGGAAAAGCATCCAATAATAGGCCGCGCCGAAGAAGGTGCTTATGACCATCGATCGTTTCAAGCCCAAAACATTGACCGCCAGCTTGGCCCCCGGAATCACGATCAAGCCATAAAGGAAGTAGTCGGCGAAATAATAGGCCACAGCCCATTTCAAATCAAAATGGAACAGCTCATAGAGGAATATCGGCATGAACAATCCGAGCATGGCCGATGATATTCCCATGATTATCCTGGAAGAATATATGGATACGAAACCATGGGAGACGCTGCCGGAGAAATAATGAGGACGAGACATCGCTGATTTCTGATACTAGTTACG
>CAZPAK010000090.1:0-3295 GCA_964584605.1 uncultured Gammaproteobacteria bacterium | reverse complement strand
GGTTTGCTCGATGACCCATTGGGCGAGGGCGATACTTTCGAAGAGTTGGATTTCGACCGCTGACCGTCGCAAAGTTTCTTTTACAGAGGGGAAAGGCCCTCTAGTAAGTTCGAGAAGATGAACAGTGGACGACCCATGAATAATAGGGTCGTCTTTTTTCAACCAAAAATCGCCGACTTCTTTGGCCGGCGATTTTCACAAGATTCATTTTAGGGATGATTTGATGCTTGCGAAGACGGTTTCGATGTCTTTCCCTCCGTCTATCTCGATCAGCTTGCCCTGCTTTCGATAATGATCGAGCAAGGCGGTCGATTGTTCATTGAACACTCCCAGGCGATTGTTCACTGCGTCCAGGTCTTTGTCGTCGGCCCGTCCGGTGATGGCCGCGCGTTCGTTTATCCTTCTTATGGCCTCTTCCCGGCTTATCTTTAGATAGAATAGCCGATCGATCGTCAATCCTGATTTGGATAGTATGTCGTCGAGCATCTCGGCCTGTGAGGCCATGCGCGGAAAACCGTCGAAGATCATGCCTGTTTCTCTGGCTTGATCGCCGCAGTGTTTGATTATCTCGATCATCAGTTCGTCCGGCACCAAGACGCCGGCATCGTTCATGACCTTGATCTTTTGGCCTAGTTCGCTGCCGGATTGGATTTCGGCGCGTATCCTGTCGCCCATGCCGAATTGATATAGTCCGAATTCTTTGGATAATTTTTCCGCCTGAGTGGTTTTGCCGCAAGCCGGCAAGCCGTAAAGTGAAATAACCTTTTTCATAATCGCTGCTGATATATTTTTAAAAACAAGCTTCTACATTATCATGAATATCTGATTAGTTCAAGAGTCGTTTTGGCTAATATTGACAGGGCGAGAGCTATTTGTTATTCTTATCAATACAAAACGATGAAGCCGCTGACACGGCCGAGTGGGGGAAGAAAGGCTTTTAAAACGGCCAAGTAGAACCCTCCGGGAGTTCCCGTTATAGAATTAAATGAGATAAAAGCGAGGTGGTACCGCGTACGCAAAGGATTATCCTTAGAACGCCCTTGCAAGACCGACATAATTTTTTATGTTAGTTTTGCAAGGTTTTTTTATTTATTAGCGTTGTCATCCCGGCGAAGGCCGGGATCCAGTTTAAAATCTACATCGTTATTCTTTGGATTCCGGCCTTCGCCGGAATGACACATTGTATTTTATGTTGCGAACACACACTTGCGGCCAGCTCCGTAAGGCCGACGTCGGTTCCGATGTCGAGCTCTCCGGCTGGGTCTATCGCCGCCGCGACCATGGCGGAGTCATCTTCATCGACCTTAGGGATCGCTATGGCGTGACCCAAGTCAAATTCGACCTGAACCATGGCACCTCCGAAGCCGTCATGAAGGACGCCGATCAACTCCGCAGCGAGTGGGTCATCAACGTCAAGGGCAAGGTCGCCGGCCGTCCGGACGACATGATTAACCCCAGAATGGAGACCGGCGAGGTCGAGATCGAGGTCGTGTCCTTGGAGATCCTCAACAGATCGAAGGCTTTGCCGTTCGAATTGGAAGAGGAGAAGACTTCAGAGGTCAACGAGGCCTTGCGTTTGAAATATCGCTTCTTGGATTTGAGGAGGCCGAGATTGCAGGATTTGATGAAGAAGCGTGACAGCGTCATAACGGCCGTGCGCGAGTATTTCCACAAGCAGGATTTCATCGAGGTTCAGACCCCGATCCTGGCCAATTCTTCGCCCGAGGGCGCGCGCGACTATTTGGTCCCGTCTCGTTTGTATCCGGGCAAATTCTTCGCCTTGCCGCAGGCCCCGCAGCAGTTCAAACAGCTCTTGATGGTCGGCGGCTTGGACAGATACTTCCAGATCGCCCCTTGCTTCCGCGACGAAGACCCTCGTGCCGATCGCCATCCGGGCGATTTCTATCAGATCGATTTGGAGATGAGCTTCGTCAAGCAGGAGGACATTTGGGCTGTGGCCGAGCCTTTGGTCAAGGAATTGGTGTCGAAGTTCACCGACAAGGAAGTCATGTTCAAGGATTTTCCGCGCATCCCATACAACGAGGCCATGCTCAAATACGGCTCCGACAAGCCGGATCTGCGTTTTGATATGCCGATCTCCGTCGTCACCGAACTGGTGGCCGGCTGCGGCTTCTCCGTCTTCGCCGATGCGGTCGCCAAGGGCGGAGTGGTACATGCTTTGAAAGTCGACGGCGGCAACGTCTTCACTCGCAGCATCATCGATGAGTTGACCGAGCTGGCCCGTTCCAAAGGGGCCAAGGGCTTGGCCTATATTCAGATGCGCCCAGAGGGTCCGGCTTCTCCGATAAACAAATTCCTGGGAGACGAGCTGATGAACAAGATCGTCGCCGAAGTCGGGGCCAAGACCGGAGACATCATTTTCTTCGGTGCCGATGATTTCAAGACCGTCTGCTCCGCTTTGGGAGCCGTCCGCAGCAAGTGCGGTTCGCTCCTCAATCTCAAAGATCCCAAGAAGGTCGCCTTCGCCTGGATCGTGGATTTCCCGATGTACGAGATGTCCGAGATAGAGGATGGCCGCGTTGATTTTTGCCACAACCCATTCTCTATGCCGGATGGCGGTTTGGAGGCCTTGAATACTATCGAGCCCCTAAAGATACAGGCCAATCAGTATGATTTGGTCGCCAACGGCTATGAATTGGCCTCTGGCGCCATTCGCAACCATAATCCAGAGGTCATGTATAAAGCCTTCGAATTGGCCGGCTATGGTCCGGACGAGGTCAAAAGACGCTTTGGACACATGCTTTCGGCCTTCGAGTTCGGCGCTCCGCCGCACGGTGGCATGGCCTTCGGCTTCGACCGTTTGATGATGGTTTTATTCGACCTGGAGAACATCCGCGATGTCTACGCCTTCCCGAAAGATGGGCAGGGGAGGGATGTGATGATGGATTCGCCGTCCGAGGTTTCGTCCAGACAAATGAAAGAGTTGAAAATAAAGATAGTTCAAGAATAAGATTAAAAGAGGCCGTCAGGCCTCTTTTGGTTTTAAAGTTATTCAGCTATTCTTGCGAGCATCGAAAAATTCGGACAAGGCCGCAGCCGTAAAAACCGTGCAAAATTGCGTTGTCCGAAGGCCCGCTTCATTAATATATTCAAATTAAGAGGCGGGACAAGTATAGCAATTTTGCTAGGCTTTATAGGCGCAGGGCCAGAATTTTTCGCCGCGAGCATCCCCTCTATCAAGAGGGGTGCCCCGAGCTTGTCGAGGGGCGGGGTGTGTTGTTTGCGCCACTTTTTTAAAAAAGTGGCAAAAGAAGAGGGCTTTACAGGTTGATTT
>CAZPAK010000089.1:0-3307 GCA_964584605.1 uncultured Gammaproteobacteria bacterium | reverse complement strand
ATGTTTTGCTATGATATCAATATCACTACGAGAAAGACCCTGTTAAGGCCCGTCCTTAATGGGGGCTTTTTCATTTTAGGCCTCCAATATAGTTTTCTGGTCGTTTATATATGCTATTGGTGGATTTAATCTCTTTATCAAAATCGAACATTTTTTCGCCAACGCCGGCGATAAAACCGATTGCAATTTTTCCTTCTCCATTAAAAATGCAACAAGACTGGCATAATCACCATCACTGGAGACCACAACCGCTTTTTCAAAGTTATTTTCATAAACATCTCTAACAACCTTTAAAACTAAATCGGCATCACAATTGCCCTTCGGTTTACCGTCATTATAGACAACTTCTTTAAAAATCAAGGTATAACCAGCCTCTTGTAAATACGTATAAAGTTTATTATTTTTAGGCATTAACCCAATAAACAGATAAGCCTGAGAGACCGAATATTTGTCTTTAAGCCAAATACGAAATTTTTTATAATCCAAATTCCAACCCAAAGATTTTGAACCATTGTGTAAATTAGCTCCGTCTATGTATGCGTAATTTTTATTTTTATTTTCCATATTTTATTTAATTTCTAACCCTCTCAATGCCGCAATCCTCTCATCCACCGGCGGATGAGTCATGAACAATTTGGTGAAGAACCCGACATGGCCATCATGCCCCTTTAGGGGCGAAGCGATATACAGATGCGCGGTGGCACGGTTGGCAACCTCTAGGGGTTCGGTGTCGGCCGAGATCTTCTCCAGGGCGCGGGCCAAGCCCTCCGGGTAGCGAGTTAAAAGCGCGCCGTCGGCGTCGGCCTTGAACTCGCGCTTGCGCGATATGGCCATTTGCATCAACTGGGCGAAGAGCGGGGCCAAAATCATCAACACGATGGCGGCGATGGCCAAGATGGCGCCAAGCCTGTCGTCGCTGTCGGATTTGCGGCGATGGGAACCGAACATGGACCAGCGCCAGAACCAGTCGGCCAAAAGCACGACCACGCCGACTAAAACGGTGACGACGGTGGCCAAAAGTATGTCGCGATTGCCGATGTGCGAAAGTTCATGGGCCAGAACGCCCTCCAATTCGGCCTTGTCCAATTTCATCAAAAGTCCGGAAGTGACGGCGATGACGGCATGCTTGGGGTCGCGGCCGGTGGCGAAGGCGTTGGGTGCGGTGTCCTCGATGATGTATATCTTGGGGACTGGCAAACCGGCGGTGATACACAAATTTTCGACCAAATGATACAGCTCGCGAGCCGAATCATGATCGACCTCGCGGGCGCTGGACATGGCCAGGACGATCTTGTCGCTCCACCAATAGCTGACGAACGAAGAGACGATGGAGAAACCGACGGCGGCATAGAGTATCGCCGGCGTATCCATGGCGCGCGAGAAGACCCAGCCGATGGCCATCACGATCACGAAAAATATGGTCATCAAAAACCAAGTCTTGCGAGTGTTGGAATCGGATTGTGTGTATAGAGTCATATCTTTCAAAATGTCATCGCGAAGCTCGTACTCGAGCTATGGCGATCTAAAGCCATTCTTACTAAGAGACCATAGATTACCTCGCTCGCAATGACAGAGTAATGGTGGGATTTTTTATTTCTTATCCTCCCCCTTCTTGATATGGCCGTCGTTCAAGGAGAAGATGACCGGCAGGATATAGACCAAAAAGATGAAGGCGGTCAAAAAGGGCGGTTTGGCGCCGGCGACGAAGAGTAAGGTGTCGACGACCACGGCCGCGGTCATGGCGAAGGCGCCGACCGAGACCACTTCGAGGTATTTCCAGTCCTTCTTGCCGATCGAAGCGGCGGCCCAGGCGATCAAAGACCAGAAGAACAGGAAGAAGCCGTTGGCGAAGGCGAAACCGATATAAGAGACGATCATGACCAAGAGAATGACGACGAACAGCAACCACTGGAGCCTGTCCGCCCCGGAGACGATCTCATTCTTGTCGGTAGAAAATGCCGGAGCGTCCTTGAACGGGGTCGTTTCGATCTTGTTCTGGCCAGGATTGAAGATCGAAATCTCCCGAGCGGAGATCAAGACCACGGCCTTCTTCTCGTTGTCGGACATGAAGTCGTTGATGGTCGTCTGGCTGGAGGTCGCCGTATCGACTATGAACTTAAAATCCCTCCCCTCTTTGACGAAGGGCTGCGGCATCTCGGTCACCGACAACGAGCCGTCCTTCATCTCAGCTTTGAAATAAGGGACTTGCTCGCGTAAAACAAACTTGGTTTCATTCCAAAATCCGAGCAAATGAAAAGAAAACCAAACACCGAAAGCCAACGACACCAAGAATGTCAAAAAGAAAAAATAAACCGCGGCAGATTTGCCGTCCTTGCGCCTCTCGGAGAGCCATTTGAGGTCGTACAAAGAATGGGAGAACCTTTGGAAGATGTTCATAATGATGGGAAATTAATTGCCTTTAACGGCTGCCTGAAAAATTCAGACAGCCTAAAAAGAAACTAATAATTTCATTCTTGTCATTCCCGCGAAAGCGGGAATCCAGTTTTCACAACCAGGCCTGGATGCCCGCTTTCGCGGGCATGACACGAAAAATCACTTCTGTTCGAAAGAGACTTTGACCGGAGCCTTCTCGTCCTCGGCGGCCTGGAAGAAATCATAGGCCTTGAACTTGAGGATGCCGTTGATGACATTGGTCGGGAAGATCTGGATGGAGGTGTTGAAATCGCGGACATTGCCGTTGTAGAAACGGCGGGCGGCCTGGATCTTGTCCTCGGTGTCGGTCAATTCGCGCTGAAGCTCGAGGAAGTTCTGGTTGGCCTTGAGGTCCGGATAGGCCTCGGCCAAAGCGAAGATCGACTTCAAGGTGCCGGAGAGCATGTTCTCGGCCTCGGCCTTGGCGTTCGACGGTCCGCCTTCCACGCCCATGGCGCGGGCGCGGGCATTGATGACCTTCTCGAAGGCCTCCTGCTCGTGAGCGGCATAGCCCTTCACGGTCTCGATCAAATTCGGGATCAAGTCATAACGGCGTTTGAGCTGAACATCGATGTCGCTCCAGGATTCGTCGACGCGATTGCGTCCACGAATCAAACCGTTGTACATAGCGACAATCCAAGCGGCCAAAGCCACCACCGCGCCGACAACGATCAAAAGCACTGTTTGGGACATACTTTGAAATTTTTAATTTTGAATTTTGAATTTTTAAACGATTTCAAATTTCAAAATTTTAAAAATATATTAATTGACTTTGTCTTTTTCCATGTTTTCGGTCTTTTCTTTGTCGACATCCTCTTTGACCCCGAAGACGATGGCCAAGACGACGAGCAGGAAAACGGCTATGGATATCAAT
>CAZPAK010000088.1:0-3310 GCA_964584605.1 uncultured Gammaproteobacteria bacterium | reverse complement strand
GGCCGGGGAAGAATATTTTGTCCGGCGCCTTGGCGCTGCGCAGGCCTTCGCCTTTTGATATGGCCATGATCGCTATGTCGAGTTTTAGTTTTTTCAGTATGGACAGGCCGGCGTTCAGTTGTCCTTTGCCGCCGTCGATGACAATCAGATCTGGCAACGGCCAGTCGTTATTGAATCTTCTTTCCAATATTTCTTTGAGCATCTGCGTATCGCCCAGCAACACACCCCGGCGCTTCGCGTCACCCCCGCCTTGCTGAAGCGACGGCGAGGCAGGCCTCTGGAGAGGGGATTTCATAGTCCGTTCTAATAGTGCGCCTTTTTTTATCTTGAATTTCCTATATTGGCTTTTATCCGGCTCGCCTTCAGTGAAAACAACCATTGATCCAACGGCTTCTTGGCCGAAAATATTAGAGATGTCATAGCCCTCGATGCGCTTGGGGGTCTTTGGCAGCCCCAGTGTCTTGGCCAATTCCACTACATCGGCGGCATACTTTTCGTGCACCGATATGACATTGGAATGCGCCAAGATTTTTTTAAGGTTGAGCAATCGATATTTTTCCGTTTTCATCAGGTTGTCAAGTCTTTGTCTTTCCGCTTCATCGTCGGATTTTTTGATTCGTAATTCGTAATTTTCAATTCGTAACAAGGCCTCTTTCTCAATATCTTTCCTTCTGCCTTCGAGGAAGGCCTCGATCTCGGCGATGATCTTCTTGTATTCGGCCTTGTCTTCCGGGGAGCCGTAAAGCTCCGGATAGCGTCGGGACCTAAGGTCGCTGGCCTTGCTCGCCGGCATAGTGATGAATTTGCCATAGGGCCAGACGCGCCCGATTATCTTTATGGTCTCGCGCACGGCCGTGGCTGAGACGAAGGGGCCGAAGTATCTCCCTTCCTTGTCTATTTGCCGAGTGGCGATGACCCGCGGCCATTCGTCGTTCGTTATTTTGATGTAGATGTGCCGTTTGTCGTCGCGCAGGACTATGTTGAACGGTGGCTGGTGTTTCTTGATCAGATTGGCCTCCAGCAGCAGTGCTTCGATCTCGCTGCCGACCTCCGTCCATTCGATTCGGGAGACCTTCTCCAGCATCGCTCGCTTGGCCGGAGTATGATTGGCGTTCGTTCGCCAATAGGAAAGCACCCGCTTGCGCAGGTCGGCGGCCTTGCCTATATAAAGGATGTTGTCGTCTTCGTCCGAATATCGGTAGCAGCCCGGGGCGGACGGTATGGCGAGTTTTTTGGCGCTTTCCAGGTCCATATCCCAATGATATGACGCTGACCGGCAAAAGACAAGACAAGGTTGTTTTTTCGCCTTAAAAAAGGTAGAATAAGGTTATGAGAAAACAAGCTTTTTTGTCTTATTTTGTCCTATTTTCCTTGATGGCCGGGGTCTTTTTAACCCCTGTTTGCTCCAGGGCCGCTTCCAGCCGCGTCACTACGGCCGCCGCCTTGACCGCCGCCGTCGTCGCCGCCGTCCCCGGCGACACCATAACTTTGGCTCCGGGAGAGTATAAGGTGGCTTATTTGAATTTGAAAGGTAAGAGCGGCACGGCCGCCGCTTGGATCACCATCAAGGGCGAGAACGGCGCCATAATCAAAGGCACGGCTTCCAATTCCAGTATCATCGAATTGGAGAACTCCAATTATATTCGTTTGGATAACTTGGAGATCACTGCTGGATCGGCCGCCGACGATATTGCCGGTATTCGATTGGCCGGTTTCAAAACGACCAACATTGAGATGAGGAATTTGAACATCCACGATGTCACCGGCAACGGTGTTTCGATCTTCGCCACTGAAGCCTCCAATATCAATTTGAACAATTCACAAATTTCCTATTGCGGCGATAGCGGAGTCTATTGGGGCTATCCGGGAAAATATGTGGTGCACGACAGCGCCATCACCGACAATTATATCCATCACTGTCCGAAAGATGCCAATAATAATTATCATTATGGCATACAGATCAAGGGCGGCGATTACAAAATAGATGTTTCGCGCAACATCTTGCATGATGTCGGATCCAATCAAGCCTCCGGTTTGGCCGTCTACTATGGCCGCAAGGCTTTGAAAGGCGATTCTTCCGCCGATATGAGCACCATTTCCGACAACATAATTTGGAATTGCCGCAACGAGTGTCTGACGGTCATGTCCGATGCCAATGTCCAGAAGAATATGGTCTTTTCCGGCAAATACGGCATCAATGCCAAGAATTATTCGGACGAGTCCTTCTCCGGCAAGAGTGCTATCGAGAATCTGGTCATCGCCGACAATGTGGCCATGCACTGCACTACGGCCAATTTCAACTTCATCGGCTTTTCCACGGCCGAGGCCGCGACCGTTTCTTTGGTCGGCAACGCCTCCTATCAAAAGGAAGAGGGCAAAGTCGCCTTCGCCGGCTCTATCGGCAACATCAACTCCAGCAACAATATATATTTCGGCCAGTCCAGCTTGAGCAAGGGCGGAGTGCTGGAATTGAATTCCGATAATTTCGTGCAGAAGATCGGAGCCATCAACAGTCCGGACATCCAGCTCTATCCGTCTTTGGCCGATGCCATGGCTTCGGCCTTGAAGGGCCTGGGCGCGGCCCCGGTGGTCAAAGAGGACATCAACGCCGTGGCCTTGCGCGAAGCCACCCTGATAATGTCCCAGACCGTTATGTCGTCCTTGGACGCCGTCCACAAGAATGTTTATGACAAGTTGACCTCCAAAGAGAAGTCTCTGGATGATAATTTCAAAAAGTATCTTCCCTTTTTTCTTTATCCGGGAACCGATTCCACTCGCGCCTTGGGCGGAGGCGAGCGCGGCGGCGTAGTCAATTCTTTCAAGAGCGCCTTTGGCCGCTGGCCGGCCTCGCTTGAGGATTGGAAGGATGTCATCAAGATCGCCAATGGCCGCTGGCCGTCGCAGAAGAGTGCGACCGCCGAGACCGAAGCTAAAAAGATGTTCAAGAAGGTTTGGCTGCGCGAGGCCAATATGAAGCAGCCCAACGACAATGCGGCCGTCACGGTCATGACCTATGGCTTGCGCATGGCCACCCGCCGGCCTGAGAGCGAGAAGGCCGCCATCATAACTTTCAAGAAGATCTTCAAGTACTCTCCGACTTCGGCCCGCGATTGGGATGTGGTTCGTGCCATCGCTTATTCCGGCGCCACCAGATAAACATTGTTTCTGCTTGAAAATAAGCCTTAAAAAGGCTTCTTTTTTTGTTTGCCAATTGGTCGTTTTTGGGATAGAATATGTATATAAAATATATGGAAAATTTGAAAAATAAGCTAAACAACGAACAAGCCGCGGCTGTCAATCATAAAGAGGG
>CAZPAK010000087.1:0-3357 GCA_964584605.1 uncultured Gammaproteobacteria bacterium | reverse complement strand
GAAAGATGCATATCCGGGGATACAAGATGAGTTGATGACGGAATTGTATTATTATAGAAGGGTTGACACTGACAAGGTCATTAAAACATTCAACGAGATGTATAAGGATTCAGAGATTCATAAACTAGTAAGAGCTAGCATTGATTATAGGCTGAAATTATTAGGGGTTCCGCACGAGTCGATAGTTCTGTCGAGCGAAGAACTTCAGGACTTGGAAAAAGATTTGGATTTTTACACTAATTTAGAAAAATAAAAAAAGATATGAGGAGGGGGTATCTTGGTTTTTATTTGGCAACACTCGCCGTTATCGCGGCCGGGGTGTTGTTTTATTTTCAGCCGGCCAAGGCCATGCCGATCGGGACTATTTTGTATCGCACTTCGGCCCAAGGCCAGCTCTATGGCCGCGGCGGCCAGGACGATTTGATGGACTTCAGCAACGCTTCCAGCACTTTGCCGAAATTGAGGATCAATTGCGGCCATGCCGGCCTGTATGTCGGCCGGATCGATGGCGCGTACATGGTCTTGGAGGCGGTCAACAATGGCGTTCAGCTGACGCCGGCCAAGTATTTCGTGAATACCAAGGAGGGCGAGCTTTTGGTCGGCGCTAGGTTCCCAAGAGATTCAAAAAACAGGATTGGCAGCATGGGATCGTCCAAATTTGAGATTGCGATTCAAGCGATAGCCGTATTTTTTAAAGAAAACAAATTTGGCTATGATTTCGAATTCAAAAACCAAAAAGGCCCGGGCGATAAACAGTGGACTTGTGTTGGTTTGACTGAGAAGATTTATGAAAGTCTTGGTTTTGAAGAAGATTTTTTAATTGACGACCTAGTCTATGATCCGTCTAAATATTTCATCAACATCACTCCTGACGGTTTCGACGATGACGAGGTGGCCAACCCATACAATCAAGATGTCTTTTCCGAGGCATTCGAATTTTCCAAGATATCGCGCCGAAGTTTCGAGAAGAAAGGTTATGCCTTGGGAAAATTGGTCGATGGCAATCGTTATTTTTTCCTTCCCTACACTCAATACCTTCAGGGCAATTCTTTGGTGGATGTCAAAGTGGACATCGACCTCGAGAGCAGTTTCGATGTCAACGGCGTTCGCGGCAAAACTCCGGCCGCAGTCTATGTCGCCTACATCGATAACGCTTCCGGCGGAAAGATAAGCAATGCCAAGGAGAAGGCCAAAGGTGTCGGCCAGAATATCGCTTCGGCCGCCAAGGAGGCGGGCGGAGCCATCGCTTCGGCCTGGAAATCGGCCGGTTCGGCCACCGCCTCGCTTTGGCGATCGATCCCCTCGTTCTTCCAAAAGGCCGGTGAGGCCTCCAACGCTTCCGGCGGCGTGGTCGTCAAAGGATCCGGCGATTCCGGCGTGCCCGATTCGATAGCCGCCCTGAACCAGCCATTGGAAGCCTTGGCGGGGGACATCGAAAATGAAGCGTTGTCATCGGTCGAAGGTGCCAAAAAGGCGGTTTTGGCCGTTAAGAAATCGGCAGAGGAGGGTCTTGAGGCGGCTAAAAAACCAAAGCTTGCATCAGAGCCTGTCAAACTTTTAAAGGACATCAAGCCGGTCGAAGGACTCGATGCCGGCAAGGCCGTCGAGGAAATCAAAGAAGCGGTTGATGCTGTTAAAGATTCTTGGCAGGAGGCCGAGTCGATGATCGCAGACAAGATTCCCGCGGTCAAGGAGCTGAAGGGCAATCTTCCGGCCTTGCCCTTGATCCATTACCCCCTCTCTTCCGGCTCCGGCGATGGTCGCGCTTCGACATCTGTCCGGGAAACTGAAGAGCCGCCATTGCCGGCGCCTTATATTTCCTCTTTGCGCCTGGTCGATGCAATCTCTTCCAGCTCCGAATTCGCTCTCGGCCGCTTGCTCAAAGTCGTCTTCACCATCGACAACCGGTCTTCAGTCGAGGCATATTCCATCTTTGAAAATGACTTTCAGGATGAGCTTGCTTGGCTGGATTCCCCGCCGACCGAGTTCGTCCTTGAAGAAGGGGATGGCCGAAAGACAGTCAATCTCTGGGTGTCTTATCGGCAGAGAAGTCTTTATGCCTCCTCTTCGGCCTCGATATTCTTGGATTCTTCGCCTCCGGTCGCCATGATGGGGGAGATGGCCGCCGAGCATGATTCGGTCGGTTTTGGCGTCTCTTGGCTCGGCGGCGACGGCGGTTCGGGTGTGGCCGCTTTCGAAGTCCAGTATTCCACCTCTTCTTGGGTCTCCTGGCTGTCTGATACGGTTTCGACTTCATCCGTCTTTGATGTTCCTGTCGCCGCCGGATCGCAAATCCATTTTAGGGTCAGGGCCCGTGATCGCGCCGGAAGATTGGGGGAGTGGAGTTCTGAGACTTCCACCTTGATCGCTGATTCCGAGCCCGGTCTTTTGATCAGTGAATTCTCCACTCGCGGATCGGGCGGAGCCTATGATGAATTCGTGGAATTGTACAATCCTTCGAACCGGAGCGTCTCTTTGCTGGACTGGAAATTGATGTCCAGATCGGCCGCCACATCCAGTCAGTGGGTCAGCCGCAGCGGCAGCGGCCTCCCCGACATCATCATAGCCCCTTTGAGCTATCTGCTCTTATCGGCCGCCGATTATTCAGGGCCGGTCGAGCCGGACTATCGGCATGATTCGCACTGGGGTTTGGCCGATAACGGCGGCGCCTTGATGCTGGTCGATCAGGAGGGTTTAATGGTCGATATGGTGGCTTATGGATCTAATTCTTCGCAAGGTTCGGCGCTCGGTTCTTTCGGGCAGGATCTAAAATATTCCGCCGAAAGGAAGGCTTCGGCCAGCTCTACCGCCGAAAGCCTTTCTTCCGGCGAACTTTGGTCCGGAAACGGCTATGATTCCGGCGGAGACGACTTCGTCCTCAAACAAGCACCTGATCCGCAGAATAGTTTTTCTCCTCCCGAGCCAAGTGAACGCTCGTCATTGTCGCCGGGCAAGGTCGTCGATTTGGCCGTCGTTGCCTCCGGAACCGGCGCCTTCGCTTTGTCTTGGACCGCCCCTGAAAACGGCAATTTTCATCCTTCGTCCAGATATGAGATAAGGTCGTGGCCAAAAACTTCGGATTGCTTAATCGATTTTGTTTGGGATTCGGCCGAAGGATCGTCCGCATCTTCGATTCCCGGAGCGCCAGGGTCGAAAGAGAGTGTCTTTGTTTCCGGCTTGGCGCCGGGGCGCGATTTTTGTTTCGCTTTGAAGACCTTCAACGGATATAATTGGTCGGAAGCTTCTTCTTTAGCCGAAGGCGCTTCGCCGGCCGCATCAGAGGTTATAGACATCGAATATGCTCCGCCCAACGAGCCGATAGGGTTGCATACTTATTTTTTTTTCAATCCGGTCTCT